>NZ_CP042304.1:4292500-4480314 GCF_007859655.1 Devosia ginsengisoli | reverse complement strand
TGACCAGTGACACCGAGGCGCGCAGGTCGGTCGCCATGACCTGGGCGCCCTTGAGCTGGGACTTGCCATGCACGGTGGCCAATTGCCCATCGACCGAAATATCTGCGCCGAAGCGCACCAGTTCGGCCACATGCATGTAGCGGTTCTCGAAAATGGTTTCGCGAATCTGGCTGCTGCCATTGGCCATGGTCATCAGCGCCATGAACTGGGCCTGCAGGTCGGTCGGGAAGCCGGGGAACGGGTCGGTTTCGACATCGACGGACTGGATGCCATTGCTGTTGCGATGAACGCGCAGGCCCTCGGGCTCCACGGTCAGCTCGACGCCGGTGCGCGCCAGGATATCGAGCGCGGCCTGCAGATGCTCGGGGCGTGCGCCCTTGAGCAGCACATTGCCGCCCGTCATAGCAGCCGCCATGGCGAAAGTGCCGGTCTCGATGCGATCGGGGATCACGTCGACCGTGGCGCCATGCAGCTTTTCCACGCCCTCGACAGTCAGCGTGCGCGTGCCGATGCCTGATATCTTCGCGCCCATGGCGACGAGGCATTCGGCGACATTGGTGATTTCGGGTTCCTGGGCGGCATTCTCGATCACGGTCGTGCCGCGGGCGAGCGTCGCTGCCATCAGGATGGTGTGGGTGGCGCCCACCGAAACCTTGGGGAAAGCAATATGCGCGCCGACCAGCCCGCCCTTGGGCGCCTTGGCAACGACATAGCCTTCGTCGATATCGATCTCGGCGCCCAGTTCCTTGAGGCCGAACAGGAACAGGTCGACCGGCCGCGTGCCGATGGCGCAGCCCCCCGGCAGGGAGACGCGCGCCTCGTGGCAGCGGGCCAGCAGCGGCCCGATGACCCAGAAGCTGGCGCGCATCTTGGAGACGAGGTCATAGGGCGCGGTGGTGTCGACGATGTCGGCGGCAAGGAAGGTCATGCGCTGCCCCTCCCCTTCCGCCTCGCCGCGGCGGCGGCCATGCACGGCGATGTCGACGCCATGGTTTTCGAGGATGCGCTCAAGCTGCTTGACGTCGGCCAGGCGCGGCACATTCTGCAGCACCAGGGGCTCGTCGGTCAGCAGGGAAGCGATCATCAGCGGCAGGGCGGCGTTCTTGGCACCCGAAATCGGGATTTCGCCGTTGAGTTCATTGCCACCGATCAAACGGATACGGTCCATAGTCATGTCCTATATGGCGGGCGCAAAAGCCCATCTACCTGGATTGGAGGTAGGCCAAGTCCTAGTTGCCACGTAAGCCAGACTCGCCGTTCTCGTGAAGGCATGCCTGATGCATGCCTGAAGTCTTGGATAGTCGCCCGAAACTGGTTTACGGTTTATTGACCGTATCGGCTCCGGGTTCCGGTTGGGGCTCCGGCGCCTGGCGCTCCGAATCGGCGCGCGCCTTGGCCTGCCCCTTGCGGCGCTTGAGGTTCTCACGCAGCTTTGCGGCCAATCTTTGCTCACGCAGAGCGGCCTGTTCGGATTTGCTCATGGTCAGCCGGAGAATCGTGTTGGCCCTCGGCCGGTTAATAGGCGTTTTTTAGCCTTGCGTCGAGGTTGCCCCTATGGCAAAGGAGCCCCCGTCGCGCCGGACATCTGGCCCGCGACGAAACACGATGCTGCCGTAGCTCAGTGGTAGAGCACCCCCTTGGTAAGGGGGAGGCCGACAGTTCAATCCTGTCCGGCAGCACCAGTTTCCTCTGGAAATATCGCCTGAAACTCCAAATACTTAGTGTTTTCCGTGGCTTCCGCTAACAACGGAGCTACAAAGCATGTCACGATTCACAGCACGTAAAAGGTGGCTGATGGCGGGACCGTGGGCACATCCGAAGACTGGCATCCTCTATTACCGGAAAGCGACGCCGCCTGATCTCTGGGCAGCGCGAGACCGCCTGAAAGAATTTGGCATCAAGGTCACCAGGGAAGTCCATAGGTCGCTTGGCACCAAAGACCAGCGGCCAGCTGAACAGCTTTACCTGAAGTTCGCCTCCGAGCAGGAGACGAAATGGCAGCGGTGGCGAGATGTCCTGCGTCAAGGCCCCCAGCCGCTCGACAATAAGCAAATTAATGGGCTGGCAGCAGATCATGCTCGGGCATTTTTGGCTCAGCATGAAGATGATCCGTTCGAGGTGTCCCCGCCTCTTCCTATTCCATCGCTCGATGACCTTGATGAAGCCCCATTGCAGAAGATGGTGTCGGGAATGTCCACCGAGCAGCTGGAGTCATTGAAGGCCAACCTTAAAGCGCACCTGAAAGCAACACCCGCTCAGCGACGGGTGCTAGGCGTGCAGCTTCTTCGGCAGCATCCTGAATACGCGTCGATCATTGGGGTCGATTTCGCCACGGCGCTCGAAGCTATACACGGTGCCGACACTGACGCAGCAATGAAGACTCGGAGCGTCCATACTGATCCCGCAACACGGCGTCTGGTGAATTTCGCTATGGCAAACCATATGGTCAACGCCAGGCGGGGCATCGAGGCAAGGCAAGGAGGCGACTATGGGCCAATCGAGGCGCTGGACCGCGCTCCCTCGTTTGCAGCTACCTCCTCACCTGCTCCCGCACAGGGCGACTATCTCTCACTGACGGAACTACTCAACCACAAGGCCCGCACCACGAGCATAAGGCCCAAGACGGTCTCAACGACCCGCAGCTACCTCGGAAAGTTCATTGCATTCCTGGGTCACGATGATGCTGCGCGGGTCACCAAGTCGGATGTGCGCAGATGGCGCGACAGTTTGATGGAGCAGACCGCGCCTACCTTGCTGCCGAAGACCATAGATGACTCATACATCTCTGCGGTCAAATCGGTGTTGGCTCACGGCGTGAAAGAGTTTGACCTACCCAGTAACGCGGCCTCCAACATCCGTGACACACGCCCTTCTCCGGCACCTATGAGGTCGAAGGGATGGAGCGAGGCAGAGGCTGTGCAGATTCTGAAGGCGACCTTTGACGGCTCCTCCAAGGCGCTCTCGACACCGCACAAGCGGGCGCTCTTTTGGGTGCCATGGATATTGGCTTACACCGGCTTGCGGGCTTCTGAGGTTACCCAGTTTCGGGGAAGACATCTGAGCAAAGAGGGTGGCGTTCCCCATCTCATTATCACCCCGCTGGACGGCAACACAAAGAGCGGGAAGGCGTGGGCTGTCGGCATTCATCAGCACCTCATCGAAATGGGATTTCTTGATCTCATAACGCAGGTTGGTGATGGGCCGCTGTTTTACGAGCCATACGAGGATGACACCGACCTTACGAAGCTCGACGGTAGGCATAGAGCCAAGGATGCCGCCGAACGCGTGTCCGAGTGGGTTAGGGAGGAAGTTGGCCTTGTCGCGCCCCCTCGGGCGGCCCAATCATGCTTGGCGTCATCTGTTCACCACGAGAAGCCGCGACTGCCGAATGGACAAGGAAGCCCGTGACTACATGATGGGTAGCCGGAACACCGCTGACGCCCGCGAGGGGTACGGTGACTGGCCTCCAGCGGTTCTAGATCGCGAGATCAACAAGCTGCCACGACTTGAAGTCGAAGATGAGGGATGGAGGCCATAGCCACGACTGGAGGGGCATGTGCTAAGGTATTGCACACGCCCCACCATCGAACGCTACTTCGCGCCCTGCGCCACAGTGCAAAGCCCCACGATAGCCTCAGCAGAGAGTCTGTGATGGTCTAGTTGTCGCTCCACTTCCTTCGCGTCTCTAAATCCGCCTGAAGTGGCAAGAGCCACGGAAAAGGCTCGCACCGCACTTCTTAGGGCCTGTAAACCACTGTCCTGGACAATTCGAATGTCTTCATGAGGAGACGCAGCGTTCTCGAATACGGTCTTGGGATGAACCATCAATGGGATCGCCGTACAGGAACTGTCATACTCTTTCGAAAACCAGACAATGGAACCGTTCAACTGATTGGTATCTTTTTTCGAGATCTTATCGGCTCCAGTCGCACCGCTCTTGCACTCGATCACGAGGTAGCGAAGCTCGCCCAGTGCCCACAGATTGTCCGGACCTCGCCCAACTTCATCTTCCGGTCGCTGGGAGCCAAAACCCAGAAATGAGCCGAGATCACGGACCGCTGCCTCAAAACGATTCGTAACCTCTTCCCCCCACCGAAGGTCATCCAACAGGCCATTGACCCAAATCACAAGGTCATTGCCCTCCAGGAAGCGTGTCATAAATTGCGCAGAAGACCCTGCCTGACCCGACGCTGGAGCGCTCAGCTTACTGTAGGTCACACCAGCGAGAGGCTTTAGCAATCTCGGGTTCAGAGATAGAGCCGACAGTTGGATTTCCTGAGCCGACGCCGCATTGCTAAAATTGGTGTACTCACCAAGCTGTTGCTTGAGATAACCTTTGGCCAAACGCTCAGTGGTAGCTGCTACTGCATCCTGTACCTTAGTTACAGCAACGTCATATCGACCGATACGAGCGGCGTCGAAAGCTTCTCGTAACAGCACAACATTTGGGTCAATATGGCCCCCGACCATTGCTGGTGCATTTACAACCGCGTTTCGTCCGGCCTCAACCCACTGATCGTCCTGCTCAAGACAGAGATCGAGTATCGGCTCCAATTCTTTCAAGGGCTTACCCCTGGCCTGGGCCGCAACTTCTTTGCCCAAGCTAATCTGAGCGCGAGTAGCTGAGGAGAACATTTCTTCTGCCTCGGGGTCATGAAGACGCTGCGTAAGTTTCCCCCCAAGAGCAAAACTACACAATGATCATCGCTTGACCGCACCCCACGCCCCATCCCCTGCTCGATGCGCTGCACTTGCCTAACAAGTTGCCGCTTGGTGCCGTCCATAAGTAGCATTTCAAGGCGCTCGGCCAAGCCATGAACTTCTGGCAGGCCGTCGATGACCAGCAGCTCGCAAGCCTCACCTGGGAGGTCAATGCCGTCGTACTTGTTGATCAGCACCGTGAGCCCGACGTGATCACCGCGCAGTTTGGCGACACCATCGTGAATGCTATCCTTGTCCAGAGTCTGATCGGAAACATCACTCCAGTACTCGCTTCGTGACTTTGACGGAACAATAACTACAACATTGAGATCATCTGCAATTCGAGCAACAAGCCCCTTGACTTCGTCTACAGTGTATTCCGGATTGATCTCCTGAGGTGAGAGTATCATACGGTCACCTATGTCGCCGCCGCCCTTTGGTCTGATTGGCTTAGAGACCTCGGCGCCATCAGCCTGAAAGTGACTGACCAGAATTGTATCATCGGCCAGCGTTGCCGTCATATAGATACGTCGATTGGCGCCAGCGAAGGACGGTATTCGGTCAATCGGTATGAATCTAGGTGCCACCTCAACTCGACCTGCCCCGAAAATGCAGGTGCAGAGCGGGATACAGTCGCTAAGCAGGGGCCAGCGCCACTCAAGGTCTTTTCCTGCGCGATTTGCGTGAAGCAAAGCCAGGACATCGCCACCCTTCGCCTGCCAGGCCCAATACGGAACCGCCAAGACCGCATTGGGGTCCGACTCGCGAACGTCCAGCAGCCCGGCTGGTGATTGGTTTTCCAGATCCCCGGAGAACATTTCCAGCAGGCCGTCGTAGACAGGACTCCCCTCAGATGAGCGAAGAGAAAACTGGTCAGAAACGACCGAAAGACACGCATGGGCATCGTCAATCACTATCGCCCCGATTGGAATCTTTCGTTCCCCGACGCCAAAGACTGACCTTCCGTTGATGAGCTTGTGAACGTTTGCCACCAAAATAGAGCGACCGGCTAAAAAATCAGGGTCCTTCTCGTTGTCCGTCGCCGCAATTCCCAAAAGAACTGCCTCATCCAGAACTTGCCGAACTAGAAAGTTATCAGGAGTGATGTAGACAGCGGGCTTAACATTTTCGTTCAGAGAACTTTGAAGGCATAGAAGGCCGACGGTGGTCTTACCTCCGCCTGTGTTCATCTTGATCGTCAGGTCTGAGGCACTTCGCCGACCATACCAAGCATCAAGCACGTCGGCCTGTTCGTCCAACGGGCGCTTGAATTTTGCATCCCGTTTTAGAGTAGTGAAAATCTTTCGAGGGTCGGTCTGCTTGACGGTTGTTCCCGCGTTTAGTTTTCCGAAATCCAGGGCCATTGGCGCCTCCTCACATATTCATTCTTCAAATTCATTCGCCACAAAGCCCAGTCCGGACCCAACGGCCTGGCTGCAAGATAGCCTCCAGGAAATTGCCGTCAATAGCCAGGAGTCACAATTAAATATCCCAGGGATGTTTTGATGCAGCTTGACAGGCGTAATTTATGCTGCAATCCTCAATCCAGGAACAGGAGATTGCTATGTTTGGAAATAACGACGGTATGCCCAAGGCGATGGTTTCAGCCAAAACGGCCAATGAATCTGTCAGCCTTTCCGAAATGATCGGCTTCGGCAGCGACGAAGAAGAGATCAATGTGTTGATGGGTTACAACCTGGGCAATGTCACATGGTCCACCGACCTGCCTTTGGCCAAGTTCGTTGAGCTTTCCGAAATTGCCAACGACATAGAGAAGGGCGAAGTCGCACAGCGGAAGCTCGACACTGCTCACGCGAAAGCTCTGGGCCATTTCATGCTCAAGGGCCTTGTGAATGCCGCTATCACTAGACGCACTCTCAAAGGACAGGATGTCCCAGCGGCGTTCGCTCAAGTGCAAAAGATGCTTGGAGCTAAACCTTACTGCGCCATCCAGCCGGTAGTCGCCAACATCCGCGACATTGATCCAGCGAAACCCTCTGTCCGGGCTGATCGTGCAACTACCGAGCGAGGAGTCACCGTTGGATTCCGCATCTTTATGCCCAGGTCATTTCGCTGGTGGGTCATTGATGGCCAGCATCGGCGGTACGGCGGAGAGATGGTCATGGAGTGGCTTAAGGAAATTACACGCAGCGGGAAGTATCCGGCACGTGGCGGAGTCGTTGACATCAAAGGGGACGTCACGAACGAAGAGATGGTGGTTTGGCAGGATGCGCTAGATTGCGCCCGCTCCTTTGCCACCGTGAAGATCGAGATTCATCTCGGGCTGGACATCGACCAGGAACGACAGCTTTTCCACGATCTCAACAATCTCGGAAAGAAGGTCAATGTCTCGCAGGCCACAGAGTTTGATCTGGGAAACCCAATCAACAACTTCATAAAGTCTCGCCTCATCGCAGAGAACGTGGTGCGCTCCACTGACAAAGAGATCAAGGACTGGTCGGCTGACGATGGCTCTTTAAACACCAAGGATTTGGCAAACATTTGTGCCATCGCCTTCCTCAACAAGACGAATGTTAAATCTGCAACGCCTGCAATCGTTGATGAGCGGGAAGCTCACATCGAAAGCCTTTGGGTAGCAATCACTAAGATTCCTGGCTTCGGCGACAATCAGGCGCGGAACAAAACCGTTGCGGCTCAACCAGTCGTCCTAAAGGCGCTGGCCAAGATCACTTTCGATCTGCTTTACTCAAATCGTCGTCCGGATAATGGAGATGAGCTCTTCTCCAAATTTTTGGACAATCTTAATGACGCCGATTTCAGCCATGCCAATCCGATGTGGCAGTACTACGAGATGAGCGACGAAGAGCGGGACGCGCCCATACTAGAGGGGCTGTCTGACTACTTGCCCGATGGAGGAGCGGTCACCACCGATGCAAATCGAGACGTCGGCTCCTATCAGGGCGATGTGATGCGCTTTGGTGCGAAGCATAACGATATTTACCCCATACTTGCCGACATGATCCGTTGGAAATTGAACCTCCCATCTCGTAGGCCGTCCGATCTCTTGGCGGTTGCATAATAGTCAGTTGGGGCTGGCTTTCAGGCTGGCCCCTAGTTCTCCTCTCAGGGTTGAATTGCCATGACCGAACTCCAACACAGTTAGTGCCCTACGTGTAGCAGACGAAGCATTTTTGGTGACTACGACCATTGATCGTTGTCCAAAGACGATGATGATCCGAGAATTGTTCATGAACGCGGTCGAGGCGGCTGTCCAAGCGCCAGACGGCGCCCAATCTATCGACATCCGCGCTCTCGGAATTGGGCAACGTTCAAAAGCTGGCAATTCGAAACACCGGGCCGGGGATGACCAGCGAACAGCTCCACTCCATGTGCGACATTGCGGCGTCAATCGGAAAAGACATGGGTTTGGATCGAAACTTCGGTATGGGGGCCAAGGTAGCGTCATTGCCATCTAACAAATATGGACTTCGTTACCGATCAAACCGTGGCGGCGTGGTCAGCGAGGTGCTGTTGGGTCAACGAGACGGTGTTTATGGGCGTATTCGACGGCTTAATGAACAAGGCGAACTAGAAGAGGTCTTTGACGTCACAGAGGCCGCGCTAGCTGATGGCGACGACCTCAGTAGCGATTGGACAGAAGTGGTGCTTTTCGGCAATCGCCCCGATCAGAATACGGTGCGTGACCCATACGATGGCAATCCGGCGCAAAACGGACAATGGCTGGCGGATTACCTCTATCATCGCTTCTACCGACTGCCGCCCGGCATCCAGGTTAAGTTCCAGCCTGGCACGCATAAGCTCGATGGCAACCGGCTCTTCAGGACCATCCCTGATCGGGCATATCCGATAGGACAGTCCGAAAGCGTTCTATGCGAGAACGGAATCATTGTTCACTATTTCCTCGATCCTCCCCGTGAGAACAGCGGCCACAATCGCTCTGTCACCGGAGCCATAACGACGGATGTCAGCACCTGCGCTGTAGTGCATCGTGACGAGCTTTATTCTCTAAAGCGTGGACGTCAGTGGACACTCGACGCACCTTTGTACGGCATCCCCTTTGGTGCAAAGCATATCTCCGTTCACGTCGAGCTTCCCGATGGTGCGCTCGTTCTTCCTGAAGCATACCGCCAGTTCCTTCGATATAGGGACGGAGACCAGCGTCAGGTTGACGTTAGAGACTTCGCCGACCTAGTTCGCGACCACCGGCCTCAGTGGCTGCTAGATGCTATTAACTCCTTCGCTCCATCAGATTCTGGCGGCACGGATGAAATTCGGGACGAATTGCAGAAGCTGCTCAACAGTCTTCGGGTCCGCTCAGAAAGCCCTTCATTGGCGCAAAACGGAGACCTGGCGGTTGATCGGGGTCAGGGGACGGCGATGGCCCCAGAGCGCTCAGACGGGTCGGGAGGAGAAAAAGAGACCTCTGAAACGCGGTTTGACTTCAACGATCTGCTGGCGGTGCCCTCGGGTGCCAAACGTGCGTCCATGTCACTCAACGCTGAGCGAGCGCCCGAAATTACACTGCTACGCGACGAAGCCGACATCCAGGAGAAGGGTCTGAAGGGACGGGCCGCCAAGTTCTATAGAGAGGCAGGCCAGCTTTTCGTGAACATGAACTATCCCGCCATCCACGCTATGCAAGAGCAACTTGAGCTGGAATACGCTTCACATCCAGACCCAGAAATCACTCGCAATCTTGCGAAGGAGTTGGCCGAACGCACAATCGTCGGGCGCGTCGGGCGTGCGGTGGTGTATGCTTTGGCAAAACAGCTGAACAGGGAATGGCAGCCCGAGGATGTCGCAAAGGCACATACTTCCGAGAGTTTGAGTCTTGCAGCAGACGATTATCTCGACGCATTGCAAAACGCACGGCGCCGTATGGGTATGGCTCTTAGAACCGTGAAACAGGACGTGCTTGTAGACGAGGATGTCTAGCAAGTGATCTTCAGGTCATCTCGTTCGCAGCATTTGTTCATAGCCAATGCCTTGAACCGATAGAACGGCCTTCGGCGATCATTAAACCTTTACAACTTTCAGGAGTGGGCATTCCGTAAAGCCCTGATCCTACAGTGCGATTAGTTGTGGAGGCCGCATCCTTGAGTGGGAGATAATTGACCATCCATCTCTTGGCTCTGCTACAGGCAGCAAAAAGCTGACTGTAGGATCAACATGACTTCCCTCGCCAACGCTGAGCACCAACTTCAGGCGATGGACAGCATCATCGGAATGCTGCCGATCATGCCGTTTGATGACGACGAAGCATCATTCATGCTCAAAGCCATCAAGGGCTGGCGTGAGCAAGATGGCCGTGGAGCGGTGTTGTGGTGTGCACCTTGGGAAGCGGCGAAGCCAATGGCGGAGTCAAGCCCGGAGGAGAAGCTGAAGCTGCTTAGAGCTGCCATGTCCGGTGGCTGGATGCCGCTTTGGCTAGTCGATCAGGCATCAGAGTTTTTGATCTTCAAGGTGTCGAAGGGCCGGGGCTTGTTTGGCGACAAGAAGTCATACCATCTCTACATGGTAGGGCACGGTGGGCAGCCGGTGTTCAACAGTGAGTACAAGACCTTGTTGGGGCTCGTGAGTAAGGTTGGCACACTCTACCGCTAACCTGATATTTGCTGCCAGAGCTGGTGGTTAGGAGCGCGTTTTCTACTCCAACTGACCTGCCCTACCAATGACCCTAGAGACTTGCTTCGCCGTCCACTTGCCGCCCCTTGAGGTTGAAACCTGCATTTTGTCCAGGGCATCAGCAATAGCGGCTAGTGTCTTTCCAGCGTCGCGCATGGGCGCAATGATGTGGAGAAGAGTCTTAGCCTCTGTGACCGCTTTCTGTTGGATAGCGGCGTTCCGCTTCATCGTGGTATCGCGAAGCCCGCCCAATGCCCTGCCACGAGCCTTAGCGGCCTTTAGAGCGGCCTTTGTGCGGGCGGAAATGAAGTCGCGCTCCTGTTCGGCCAGAGCGGCATAGATATGAAGCTGAAACTTGTCGGCTTGAGGCATGGTGGCGACCCGAAGTCGTAACTTTGGGTCGTCCATGAGCTGGGCAATGAATGATACCTTGCGACTGAGGCGGTCTAACTTTGCTACCAGCAGCTCTGCCCCGATGCGGCGGCACTGCTCCAAGGCGGCGCGAAGCTGCGGGCGGTCATCATCGCCGCCAGACTGCACATCCTGAAATTCACCGACTATCTCCCAAGGCACCTCAGAGTAGTTGTCGAGGAAGAGTTGGATATCACGCTGTTGGGCCTCCAGGCCGAGTCCACTACGGCCTTGATCCTTGGTGCTGACGCGAGTGTAGGTAACGTACTTACGCACGACGGCTGCTCCTCTTAGTTAACGAGGAGGAGTTCTAGCGAGGCTGTTTGTCTAATGTCAACGTTCGTTGTGCCTGACAAAATAACAACAACGGCACCCCCTGTTGGCGTAGTTCGCCATGCATGATCAAGTGATGCACCGTTTCCGAGGGTACCCGGAGGGGGAATTTGTTCCGCCGCCACGTATACTGGAGGTGTTCCGTGAGCGACCCCAAAAAAGCTTTCCGGAGAAGCTGGCTTGCGGTGGAGATGTCCGGTGCATCCAATCAGTTTGAGCACCGAAGTACGCAGCCCGATTGCAAAACGACACTGATACCGTGGGCCGAGGGAGGGCATGATGCAGCCGCTACGTATACTCAAGGCCGGGTAGGTTGTCAGAGACACCCTCTTCATCTCCAAAGGATACAAAGAGGCGGCATGAGGTAGGTGCTCAAGGTAGTCACTCTATGCACCTACATCAGGATCGCCGTTAGACGCTGCTCAAGGAGGAGGAAGAAGAGGTGGTCTGGACCACCCCTCCATCCTTTAAGTGTGCTAGTAGGCCCACCGATAGCCGGAGATGTCCTGGCCGTACTGAAAGTCAAACCCACCAAGCTCATGAATCTTGCCCTGGCGGAGGAAGTTGCGAATGCGGGCCTTAACGCTTTCTGCCACTCGACGCCGCTGCTTGGGGTCCACATCGCGCTGGAGCTGGCGGGATGCTATCCAGGCGTCTGCCATCTCGCCCGCTATGACGTAGGTGTCCTTTGCGGTGGCATCACGAAGCCGATCTTCTAGGAAGAAGGTGAGCTCATGTGGATATTGAGCTTTGAGGTCGTCATCTAGTTTAACCGACTTTGGAGGCTTTGGTGGTTCCGTGTTTCCGTATCCTCCAGGCACCTTGCCGAAGGACCATTGTTTCGTTTTGCTCAAAGGCAAACTCCTAGTGTTGTGAGGATGTGGCTCTACTTCTCCCTCATCCTCAAAATGGCGCACCATCAGTTGCTTGCAGGCATCTAAGCGTTATGAGCCAAAAGCAACACTTAAAGTCTATTGCCAGCGTAATTCCAACCAACTGATTTCGCTGTTCTTTTTTCAGGTTCATGTCCGAGAATTTCTCAGACGTTCTTTCGTCTGTTGTAGGTCAGACGCTGACCATCCACCTTGGCGTAACGCTTGGCAGACCACTTCCCAGCTTGGTCAACAGGGGCAATCCGGCCCGCTGCGACCTGTCGTTCAAGCCACTTCGCGGCCCTGTCAGTGAGCTTCCCCAGGTGCTTCTTCCAAGATGAAGACGGTCGCCCGTCCGCCTCCTTTTGCCCCGCCAGTGATCCACCCAGAGGACACCTAAGTCTCGGGCGGACCGGGGGTTGGAACAGCGGGCCATATGATTGGCACACCACTCTAGAAAACCATCGTAGGACGGCTGTGATGGAAAGGCGGGGAGCGATGAAAACTCCCACGGTATTTTTGGCATTCTTAGGCTCCTAGTTGCGCAGCGTTGCCGAACATCCAAATGGGACATAGGCAGCGGGGTTCAACTCTCTGGCTATCGTAAAATTCGACACACTGGAAAGAGCCACTATTGAAAAAGACAAGTAAGAACATAGACTTGAGGACTGACACGGCTCCCCTCGCCAGCTCTCCGGTTGGCACTCAATTGGAGCCACTCATCTGTGAAGGACTACCATCGCTTCGGAGCCAGGCTCTCTGCCTCTGGTGGCCGTAGACGCCTCTCATCCACTTGATCAACGGAGCAACCAGAAGGGTCTTTGGTCTCGACTTGGCGAACCATGCATTCTCAGTCGCTACTTGCGGCAGCTACAGATCAGAGCTACAAAGCGACTTCCAAAAAGCCCGGAAATCCTGGATTTTAGGCGGTGTGGACGGCGTTCAATCCTGTCCGGCAGCACCATTTTCTTCCCGCATTATGGACCGACGCCCGCGCGAGAATCATCGCGAAAGCTCACCCTTATTGCATCGGCAGGCTGAGCCGGACTTTTGCGCTGGTCGCGTTGTCGGTGTTGCCGCCTATGCCGTCGAGGGCGGTGGAGAGGCCGAATCTGGCGCCTGATGGCAGGGACAGGTCGATGGTGCCTTCGATGCGGCCGTGCAGGTTGTCGAAGCCGAAGCCTGCAATGGTCCTGGTCAGCTCCGCCACGCCTTCGAAGCGCAGGCCGGTGTCGATGACCACATCGCCGCCGGTCGTGTAGCGATAGGAGATGGCGGGACCTACTGCGACCTGGCCGAGGCCGGCGGTGATCGAGGGAATGCCCACGCCCAGGCTGTCGGTATAGGCTTGGGTGGTTTCCTCGAAATAGCTGAGCCGGCCGCGCGGGCTGAAGGTCCAGTTGTCCCACTGCCATTGCCCCTGCAGGGAGGCGCTGACCAGCCAGCGGGTGGCGTCGAACCCGTCCTCATAGGTGCCGAGGGGGCTGACCCGGTTCTGCGAGGTGCCGGCGGCCGCCACAAGGTCGAGGTAAAGGTTCTCGTTCAGCAGCGCGGTGACATAGGGCCCGGCCAGCCAGCCGGTTCCGGATATGCTCGCGGCGCCCGGCACCGTGCCCTGCGCCAGGTGATCCAGTTGCACGAAGCCGCCGATCAGCAGGTCCGGCGTGACCAGGTAATCCGCGCCGAAGCTGGCGGCGCTGAAATTGCCGTCGGGGCGGCCGGTATCGACGATGGCGAAGGTGCCTTCGAGCCAGATATCGAGGGCGTTGGGGGCTTCATTGCCGGCCAGCCGGTCGATGGCGCCGAGCGAGGTGGAGACGGCGAGCGGGCTGCCCGAGGCGACGCCGGGCAGATAGCCCATCAGCGACGAGACCGGATTGCCGCCCGACGAGACGACCCCATTCAGCCGGTCGATGCGACGCTGGATATCGGGCTGATTGGAGAGGATCAGCCCGGCGCGGGTGGTGAGGAAATCCTCGATGAGCTGAACCGTGCGGTCGCGGGACTGGACCGAGATGAAGGTGCAGATCAGGGCCTCGCCGGCATCGAGCACGATCCGGGCCGAGCGATTGGCGATGTCGATGATGCTGTCCGCGTCGGAACAGGCCAGCGATGTCAGCCCGAAGCCGGCGCCGCTCATGTCATCGGCGGTGATGGTATAGGTTCCGGCCGCCAGCGCGACGGCGGGGCTCTCCCCGCGCCCGCCCGAGGTGGGAATGGACAGGTTGAGTTCCGTTGTGGGTGACGAGAAGCCGAACACGGCGTCGCCGCCTTCGGTCTGCTGCCGGATGATCACCGAGCCCTGCGCCAGCACGGTATGGGCGAGCGGCGGCGTGACCGAGCCGGCATGGTTCGTATCGCCGTCATAGCGGGAAATGATCGCGTGGCTGCCGTCGGAGAGCAGGCTGGTCCGCAATGTCGCAATACCGCCTGCTACGGCCACTGGCGTTTGCGGGACGCTGTCGATCAGGAAGGTGACTGTGCCGGACGCCGTGGCCGGCGATACGGTGGCGGTGAATGTCACCTCCTGCCCCGGCGCGGAAGTGGGGCTGGATGCGGCGATCCCCACAGTGGTGGCGACCTGCCCGACCAGATGCGTGACGGGCGCGGAGGTGCCGGGCAGGTTGCCGCTATCCCCCGCATAGACGGCAATGATGCTGTGCGGACCGACGCCCAGCGTGGCAATGGAAAGCGCCGCCTCGTTGCCGGATAGCACGACGGTGTCCAGCGCGGTCGCGCCGTCGAAAAAATGCACGCTGCCCGTCGGGCTGCCACCGCCGCCCACCGTGGCGGTAAACGTAACCGGTGTGCCGAAGGTCGAGTTCGGCGCCGAAGCGGCGAGCGTCACGGTCGAGACGAAGGGGGTGAGGGTGAATTCCGTCTCCGGCGACAGCGCCGAACTATTGCCGGAGGCGTCGGTTGCCCTGGCGCGCGCGCCGTGGGGACCGGCGGTGAGCGTGGAACTGGTATAGGTCCAGTCAGTGCCCACAACGGGTATGTCCGTAGCCACCGGCGAGCCATCGATCTCGACAGTTACCGTCGAGCCGGCTTCGGCCGTGCCGCCAATAGTCGGCGTAAGCCCCGGGATCGTCGAGCCATGCACGGGCGTGGTTATGACCGGCGGCAACGGCGCTGTCGTATCCGTCAGGCTGTTGCCCGTCAGCGGCACGGATATCGTGCCCGAAACGGCATCGCTGATGATTTCGAGCTGCGCCGTCTTTGTCCCCATCGTCAATGGATTGAAGATGATCGCAAAGGGCGAGGTGGTGGAAATCGGTCCGGGCGCGGAAGGGCTCACGGCAAAGTCGGTGCTGCCGTTGATCCTGAGTTCGGTAACGTTGACCGATGAAATTCCGATCGAGCGCAAGGTGAAGTTGCGGACGGCCGGCACATCACCGGGTCCCACATCCCCGAAGTCGCGGCCATTGAGCGCGGTGGCAGGGCCGGAGGACACGGCGCCACTATATTCCAGTTGCACATCGGGCCGGGGAATGCAGTCCGGGTCGAGGGCCATGTCGATGAGCGTCTGATGATAATAGCCCTCGAAACCGGAGGGGACATTGGTCGGATCGGTTGGGGGCGTATCGTAGGAGCGTCCATCGCCGGCATCGGTAAACGACTGATAGAGATAGAGATACAGCGCCGTTCCCACGATATGGTTGGTGGAAAAGCTGCGCTGAACGGTCTCTGTCGCCGCGGTGGAGCCGGGTGGCGGGAACACGGCGTCAATGCCGCCGATGCCGCCGAGCGTGTTCCAGACTCCCAGGGAAACACTTTGCAGGTCGTCCGCCGTATTTGCCCCATAGGTGACGCTCAGATCGGCAGTTTCGCTGTTCTTGTAGGGGCCGGCCAGGCACAGGTCGTCCGTCACGAAACTTGTGGTCAGGAAGCCGTTGGTGGCAGCGGCCGCAGCCTGGGACACAGCCAGCACCGGCAGCAGGGCACCAAGGAGCAGAATGGAAGCGGCTTTGCTCAGCGACCGAACCAGGGGCGCATGCCGGATACAATCGAATCGCACGCGCAACACCCTATGAACAATGAAAAATTGCTAAAATAAATCGCTGGTCCCGACCCTAACACCCTCCGCGCTGGTTGCAATATGCCATTGGTGAAGGCGCGGCAGGTGAACCGCGCCCTCATCGCTCATCCAGAGATTGTCCGTCCGGATCAGGGCGATCCGGGCACGGGCTAGCCGTGCTTTACCAGCGACCGCCGGGTCATGGGGGAGATCACCGTGTCGGCGATGTGGATGTCCCAGACTTCGGGGCCTTCGCTGGCGGTAAAGGCCTGTGTCAGGGTGGCAATCTGCTCTTCCGCAGTGACCACCCGGCCGCGAATGCCATAGCCTTCGGCCATCCTGCCCATGTCGCCGCGCCCGAAGACCGCCCCGGCGTCGCTCAGGCCCTGGGCGCGCAGCCGGTGGATTTCCGGGCCATAGGCGCCGTCGTTGAGAATGCAGACCAGGATGCGCAGATTGTAGCGCCGGATAGTCTCCATCTCCTGCATATGCATGAGCACGCTGCCATCCCCGTCGATCACCACCACGGTGGCATCGGGGCGCGCCGCGGCCACGCCGATGGACTGGCTGAGCGCATTGCCGATGGCGCCGAATTCCCGGATGGTGATGAAATCGTCGGCCTTGCGCCCGCGCATATGCACCGAGAAATGCGCGTTGTGCCCGGTGCCGTTGACCAGCACCCAGTCCTTTGGCAGGGCCGCATCCAGGGCGGCCACCGCCCGGCGCGGGTCGATCGTATCGGCTGGCACCGGGAAATCATGGGTATCGGCGGGTTCCTGCGCGATGCGGCGGGCGGTTTCGGCATCCCGCCATCCGGCCTGCGGGGCGCGGGTGCCCACGGCCTCGATCAGTGCCTCGACGCCGAGCCGTGCATCGGCCCGCAGATAGTGGTCGGCGGTGCGCCGGGCATGCTTGACGCCAACAGGGTGCTCGTCGATCTGGATCACGCGCGCGCCGGGAAAGAGCTTGCCGCTATCGGCGGTATAGCTGGTGAGGCTGGCGCCCACGGCGATGATCAGGTCTGCCTTGGCCATCATGTCGCGCGTGACGGCGCTGGAATAGCCGCCCGCCACGCCCAGTTCGAACGGATCTGGGCAGAACAAGCCGCGCGCCGGCAGGGTCGTGGCCAGTAGCGCGCCGGTCCTGGCGGCCAGTGCGCGGCAGGCGTCGGCGGCGCCGGCCAGCCGGGCACCACGGCCACCCAGCACGACGATGCGCTGGGCCGCTTCGATCATGACCCTGGCCGCGGCGACATCGGTCGGCGGCGGCTGTAGGGGCGCCAGCGTGGGAATGAAATCGGTTGATGGCTGATAGGGCTGGTCGTCTTCCACCATGAGCTGCTGCAGATCATAGGGCACACCCAGCACGACCGGCCGGTTCTGCGTCCGCGCGATGAAGAAGGCCTCGCTCACATATTTCGCCATGAGTTTGGCGCTGTGGCAGGCAATGTAATGCGCGCCCGTGGCCACGACGATGGGCGCCTGCTCGATGCGCTGGCCATACCAGGCCGCGCCCAGCGGGCTTTCGCCGGCAAAGATCACCATGGGAATATTCGAGGCGCTGGCGCTGGCCAGGGCCGTGGTGATCTGGGTCAGCCCCGGCCCGCAGGTGACCGAGGCGACGCCCACCGTATCGCGGGCGCGGGAGAAGCCGGCGGCCATGGTGCAGGCGCAATGCTCATGCCGGACGAAATAGGCCCGCACATCAGGCAATCCGGCCAGGGTGGTCATGAAGTGCATGTTGCCATCGCCCATCAGGCCGAAGCACACATCGACGCCCTCGGCGGCGAAGGCACGGGCCAGCATGGTGTAGATCTTTTCGGACATGGAGATGTTCTCGTCTGTAACGGGGCTCGACCTGGAGCCAGGATGGGGTGTCGGCCGGGCGGCTAGGCGTCAGGGGATCATCCCCGCGCCTCCGCCGCAGCCGCCCGGTCAGCCAGGTAGGAGCGGTATTTATGCACGCCGATCAGCCCGATCAGGACGACGATGAGGCCAAGGAAGGTGGCGCTCAGCGGATGCGTCACGAAGACCGTCAGGTCGCCGCGGGACAGCAGCATGGCGCGCCGGAAATGCTCTTCGAGCATCGGGGCCAGGATGAAGCCGAGGATGAACGGGGCCAGTTCGAGGTCGAGCTTGAGGAACAGGTAGCCGGCCAGGCCGAACGCGGCGGCGATATAGATGTCGCTGGCAGCGAAGCCGATGGAATAGATGCCGACGCAGCCAAAGGTCAGGATGGCGGGGCAGAGCCAGCGATAGGGCACGTCGAGCAGCTTCACCCACAGGCGGACGAGCGGCAGGTTGAGCACCAGCAGCAGCAGGTTGCCGATGACCATGCTGGCGATCAGGCCCCAGAACAGCGTCGGCTGCTCCTGCATGATGCGCGGTCCCGGCGTGATGCCCTGGATCAGCAGCGCGCCCAGCATCAGCGCCATGGTGGCGCTGCCCGGAATGCCCAGCGTCAGTGTCGGGATGAACGAGGTCTGCGCCGCCGCATTGTTGGCGGCCTCCGGGGCGGCGACGCCCTGGATGGCGCCCTTGCCGAACTGGCTGGGGTCCTTGGCCACCTTCTTTTCCAGGATATAGGCGGCGAAGCTGCTGATGGAGAGCCCTGCCCCCGGCAGGATGCCGATCAGCGTGCCAAGCCCGGTTCCACGCAGGATCGGGCCGATCGAAACCTTGAGGTCCTCCAGCGTCGGCAGGATGCGGCCGGTCTTGACGGTGACCTGCCCCTTGGGCTCGGGGTCGCCGAGATGCCGCACCATTTCGGCAATGCCGAACAGGCCGATGGCGAGCGCCGAGAATTCGATACCGTTCGACAGTTCGCGGAAGCCGAAATCGAGGCGGGACACCCCCGAATTGATATCGGTGCCGATCAGGCCGACCAGTGCGCCCAGCATGGCCATGACCACGCCCTTGAGCACCGATCCCTGCACCAATGCGCTGGTGCAGCACAGGGCAAAGGCCATCAGCGCAAAATATTCGGCCGGCCCGAATTGCATGGCGACCGAGGCGAGCGCCGGCGAGAAGACGGCGATCAGGATCGTGCCGATGACACCGGCAATGAACGAGCCAATGGCAGCAATGGCCAGCGCCGCGCCGGCCCGGCCGCGCTTGGCCATGGCATGGCCATCCATCATGGTGACGACGGAGGAGGCTTCGCCCGGCAGGTTGACGAGGATGGCCGTGGTCGAACCGCCATACTGGGCGCCGTAATAGATGCCCGCCAGCATGATGATTGCGCCTTCCGGCGGCAGGCCGAAGGTCACCGGCAGCAGCACCGCGATGGTGATCAGCGGCCCCACGCCGGGCAGGATGCCGATAAAGGTGCCTAACAATACGCCACACAGGCAGAGCAGCAGGTTCTCCGGCTGCAGGGCGGTGGCAAAGCCGAGCGCTATGTTCTGAAAGCCTTCCATCACAGTGGCCCCAGGCGAATTGGAATGTTCAGGAAGTGCACAAAGATGACAATCGCCATCGCGTTGTAGAGCCCCAGCATCATGGGCAGCTCGATCAGCTTGCGGTCGGTATTGGCGATCCAGCAGCCGGTGATCAGCACCGAAAGCGCGACCACCAGCCCCAGCGGATCGAGCAGCACACCGAAGGCGACGACCGAGCCAAGGATCACGACCAGCGGCCGTCCATCATTGAAGGTCACCTTGTCCTCGGCCTCCTGGCCGCCACGTCGGGCCAGCACCAGGTAGAGCACGGCCAGCACGGCCATGCCGATCCCCAGCACCATGGGGAACATGCCCGGCCCCATGTCGTGCAGCGAACCGAGGCGATAATTGGTGGCCATGGCAGCGGCGCCGAGGCCGAGCAGCGCGAGGAGTGCCGCACTGATTATGTATTTGGGCAGGGTCATGGTTCCATCCTCCTGGATCATGGGCTTGCTCGAATTATCCCGCTTGCGGGGCGGACCGGATGCGGTTCCAGGCCAGTATCTGGGGCTCGGCAAAGAGCCCGCCGCGCTGGTAGGGATCGCTGGCGACAAGGGCTTCGATTTCGGTCCGGCTGGCCGCTTCGATCAGCATCATGCCGCCGATCGGGGTCGTGCCGTCATCGGCGACCAGCGGCCCGCCGCCCTTTACCGCCGGCGCGAGGCTCGCGACATATTGGCGATGCTCGACCTCGAGCCGCGCCCGCAGGTCCGCCGGCGCATCGGGCCGGTCGAAGCGGATGATGGCGTAGAGCTGGCGACTGGCAGAGACGGCCGGCCTGGGCGCGGGCCGGGGCGGCACATGGGCAATGGCCGATATTTCGATGAGCGCGCCGGGGCGCAACAGTCCCGCCACCTGCACGCCGGTTGAAATGGGCCGCCGGCTGCCGAGGAATTCCCGGCGCACCGCGGCGGTGCCGGGATAGTTCTCGGCCGTAACGTAATAGTCGGTGGTGGCGACGATATCCTTGCAGCTCGCGCCCAGGCTCTGCAGCAGCTCTTCGAATTTCTCGAAGATGCGGCGTGTCTGGCCGACGATATCGCCCGGCGCCACCAGTTGATGCTGCGCATCGGTGGCCGTCGTGCCCGAGATATGCACCATGTCGCCCACCCGCACGGCGGGCACATAGGTCAATTTGTCGGTCCAGCCATGCGGACCGAGAATTTCTTCGGGTGATCCGCTCATGGCACTGCGGGCGTGTCGAACACGCGATAGAGGTGAAAGCCTTCCAGCACGGTTTCCTCGCGCTGGTTGGTCAGCTCGGTCCTGATCCGGCAGAATATCCGGGCGCCATCGCGCCAGATGCGCTCGATGGTGAGCTTGGGCTGCAGCGTATCGCCGACCATGGCCGGGGCCAGGAAGCGCGAGCCCTGCTCGACGATGACGAAACCATGGATCAGCCCCACCGCGGCGGTGGCGCCGAGCGCGGTCAGGCCATTGAGCAGCAGGCCATGCGCCAGCGGCCGGCCGAACTGGGTGGCCCGCGCATATTCCAGATCGTAATGGATCGGATGCATGTCATTGGTGATCGCCGAAAACAGCGTGAAATGGGTGTCTGTCAGTGTCTTGGATGGCCCGAGAAACACATCGCCGGCTTTGATGGCGAGTTCGGGAATTTCAATATCGTTGTCCGGCAAAGTCGTTACGGTCATGTCTTACTATCGGGTTGGTGGCACTAAGCGGCGGCCATTTTGGCGATCTGGTCGGCGCTGTAGCCGAGCTTGCCGAGAATGTCGGCGGTATGCTCGCCCAGCTCCGGCGGCGGCGTGCGAATGCTACCGGGCGTTTCGGAGAGATAGGTCGGGATGGCGGTAGTGAGGATCTTGCCGAGCGTGGGATGCTCGATGTGCTGGAAGAAGTTCGTTTCGGTGAGATACGGGTCCTCGAACATGTCGGCCAGGCGCTTGACGCGGCCGCAGGGCACGTCGCGGCTCTGCAGGTTCTCGATGAGATAATCCGAGCTGAAAGCGCCGGTCCGCTCGCCGATGAAGCCGTAGAGATCGTGGAAATTGCGCGACCGGGCCGACAACGTGGCGAAACGGGGATCGTCCATCGCCTCGGGACAGCCGAGCACGTCGAACAGCGCGCGCCAGTGGCCGTTCGAATTGGCCATGATGCAGACGAAGCCATCGCTGGTCGGCAGCGGCCGCCGGTTGGGCGTGGTCAGCCGCTGGTAACCGAGCTGGGTCTTGTCGCCGTCGAAGGCGGCCTTCCACATATGCTCGACCATCAGGAAGGACAGCAGCGTCTCGAGCATCGGGACCTGGATTTCCTGGCCGAGGCCGGTTTTCTCGCGCGCATAGAGGGCAAAGCCGATGGCGCTGGCCAGTGACAGGCCGGCCAGCTTGTCGGCCAGCACGGTCGGGACGAAGCGCGGGGCGCCATTGCCACCGGCGCCGAGATCGGCCAAGCCGCTCTCGCCCTGGATGATGTCGTCATAGGCCGGGCGATTGCTGTAGGGGCCGTCCCAGCGATAGCCCTGGGCCGAGGCATAGATGATGCGCGGATTGCGCGCGGCCACCGCGGCATAGTCGATGCCCAGCCGCTCGGTGGAGGCCGAGCGCATATTGTGCACCACGACATCGGCCTGCTCGATGAGACGGAACAGGGCTTCCTTGGCCCCGGGGTCGCGCAGGTTGAGCACGAGGCTGCGCTTGTTCCGGTTCATCGTCACATAGAAGGCGCCCATGGCCTCCCGGGGGCCAATGCCGATCTGGCGATTGAGATCGCCCCCGGGGGATTCGACCTTGATGACATCCGCCCCCATGTCGCCAAGGTGTTGCGTGGCAAGCGGTCCGAGCACGGCCGTCGTCAGGTCGATGATCGTAACGCCGTCGAGCGCGCCGGGCGGCAATGGGGATGGTATCGTCATTTGTGTCTCAACCGACCTTTACGTCGGCTTCCTCGATGATTGCGGACCACTTCTCGATGTCGTTGCGGATGACTTCCGCGAACTCTTCGGAGGTGTTGCCAACGGTGTCGCCGCCCAGGTCGCGCACGCGGTCGACCAGTACGGGGTCGGTTGCGGCGCGGATGCAGAGCTCTTCGAGCTGCGCGACGATGTCGGCCGGCGTGCCGGCCGGCGCGACCAGGCCGTTCCAGACCGAGGATTCAAAGCCAGTCAGGCCCTGCTCGTCGATCGTCGGGATATCCGGCGCCTGCGCCGTGCGCTCCAGGCTCGACACACCGATGCCGCGGAGTTCGCCGGATTCGATATCGGGCAGTGCCGAGGACGAGAAGGCGAAGTGGATGTCGCCGCGCTTGAGCGCCAGCGACACGTCCGGCGCACCGGCATAGGGCACGGCCATCACATCGATATCGGCGACCGAGGCAAACAGCGCCGCGGTCAGGTGCGGCGAGGTGCCGGCGCCCGGTGCACCATAGTTCAACTCGCCCGGATGCTCCTTGGCATAGGCGATCAGCTCGGGGACGCTGTGCACGTCCAGCTTGGGCGTGACAGTCATGTAGAGCGGGAAGCTGGTGACGATGGTCAGCGGGATGAAGTCGGTGCGCGGGTCATAACGGATGTCGGGAAACAGGCCGACATTGATGGCCAGCGTGGTCACCGAGCCCATGAGCAGCGTGTGCCCGTCGGGGCGGGACTGCGACACATGCTCGGCGCCGATCATCGTGCTGGCGCCCACCCGGTTTTCGACCACCACCGGTGAATCCAGATAGGTCTGCAGGCGCTCCGCGGCCAGCCGCGACCAGGTATCGGCGCCACCACCCGCCGCCTGGGGGCAGACGATGGTGATGGCGCGGGACGGGAAACTCTGCCCGAAAGCAGGCAGAGGTGCGGCGGCCAGGGCCATCGTACCGGCGACAAAACTGCGTCGGCTCATCTTCGTCATCATGCACGTCCTTTCAAATCAGGTATCGCTAGGAGAGGGCGGGAGGAGGCGTTATGCGAGCTCGGTTTCGGGCTCGAGTGGGGTGGACCAGGCGTCGTAGCCGTAGACCCAGCTCGGGTCGGTCCGGCGACGCATCCATTTGTTCTGGCTGGCTTCGAGCTGCATTTCGGAGGCACGCGGTTTGCGCACCGCTTCGTAATGCGCGAAGGCCTCGCGATGATCGCTGAAGGCCGCCAGTGCGCGGGCCAGCACCACCGCATCCTCGATGGTGCAACTGGCGCCCTGCGCCATATGCGGCAGCATGGGGTGGCAGGCATCGCCGAGCAGCACCAGCCTTCCGGCATGCCAGGTCGGCAGCGGATCGCGCACCAGCATGGCCCATTTGTGGACCTTCGGCGCCGCGGCGATCACGGCGCGAACCTCGGGATGGAAATGGGCGAACTCGGCCTTGAGATAGTCGAGATCGCCTTCGGCCGACCAGGATTCGGGTGTCGACCAGCTCACATCCTCGGGCTGGTTGGTGCAGAAATAGACCTCGTCCAGCGCCTTGGTCGTATAATAGATGACGATATGGCGGTCAGGGCCCCACCACTTGGTGCGCGACTGATTGAGGCGAAGATCACCCAGCAGCGCCGCCGGATAGGTGGCCCGATAGGCCACGCGGCCGGTCTTGACCGGATTGACCGGACCGATCACCTCGTCCTGCACCCGCGAATGCACGCCATCGGCGCCGATGACCAGGTCGGCCCGGGCGGTCCGCCCGTCGGCAAAGCTGAGCTCGACCCCGTCATCATGCTGCACAAGGCCGCTCAGGCGGGCGCCGCGATGGATATGATGATCGGGCACGGCGCTATGCAGCGCATCGTGGAGATCGGCGCGGTGCAGGCACAGGAACGGCGCGCCATAGCGGTCGAACATTTCGGCGCGCAACGGCAGCTCATTGGTCACTTCGCCCGTATCATGGGCCACGTTGAGGCTGGTCAGCGGCTGCAGGCCCGTCTCGACCAGGCGATCCTCCAGCCCGATGCCGCGCAGGCTCTTCATGGCATTGGGGCTCATCTGGATGCCGGCGCCCACCCTGGCGAATTGGGGCGCCTGCTCGTAGACGGTCACCTCCATGCCCAGCTTGAGCATGGCGGCGGCTGCGGTCAGCCCGCCAATGCCGGCGCCGATAATGGCGATGGATTTAGGTTTGCTCATTGGGCTGCTCACGAATTTGGTTGCCGAAGGGCAAGGGAGGGTGCCTCGCCCGTGGTGAGAACGTCGGAGCCCCGGGTCCACAGGCCCGCGAGGAAAAACGTCACCATGTCGTCGGCAATCTGGGAGGGGGTGAGTTCGCCATCGGCGTGATACCAGCGCGGGATCCAGTTGATGGAACCCAGGATGGCAAAGCCGGCGATGCGCGGGTCGGGGCATTCGAAACTGCCCTCTTCAACGCCGAGCTGGATGAGGTCGCGTACCCCGTGCTCGAATTCGTCGCGCTTGCTGATATAGGCACCCAGCCGCTCGGCCGGGGCATTTTCGAGATCGGCCACCATGACGCTGCCGAGGCCTTCCTCAAGCAGCACGAGGATATGCCGGCGCAACACGGCCTGGAGCTTGTCGGCTGACGAGCCGGCCCGGGCCCGCTCCTCGCTCAGGATGTTGAGACTGATATCCACGCAGAAGACGTGGAACTGCAGCAGCAGGTCCTGCTTGTCGGAAAAGTAATAGTAGAGATTGCCCTTGGTGACGCCGAGCTGCTCGGCGATGGCCTGCATGGTCAGGGTGCTGAACCTGGACTGCCGCAAGACCCGCCCGATGCTGCGCATCACCGAAAGCCGGCGCTCATCGGGAGAGCCCTGCCTGCCAATCCATCCGTCTTCTGTCGATTCCGTTGCCAAGCTGGCCGCTCCAGTT
Organism: Devosia ginsengisoli; assembly: GCF_007859655.1. Taxonomy (NCBI): domain Bacteria; kingdom Pseudomonadati; phylum Pseudomonadota; class Alphaproteobacteria; order Hyphomicrobiales; family Devosiaceae; genus Devosia; species Devosia ginsengisoli. Next base: position 4,455,183 of record NZ_CP042304.1, on the reverse strand, counting down.
TTTGACTTTGACTTCAAGTTCAAAAACAGCTAACAGCATAAATATTGGGCGTCAACCGGTTTTCGCCGAGAATTTTGGCACTACAATCCGAGCGGACACCGAGGGCATCGCGCAGAAGGCACTCTGCGAAAAATGATGCCGTGACAAAGGGATAGAGTGGCCTGGATTCGGGAGAATGCAGGCGCTCCGGCAACCGGATGACCGCTTCGGCGGGTTTGAAGATTGGGAGAGGGAATGGGTTATCTCTACGAGGATTTTCGCGAGGACTTTCGCTTCGAAAGCTATGCGCGGACCATCACGGAGTCCGATCTATCCCTGTTCTGCGCCCTGGTGGGGTATCACGTCCCCCTGTTCATCGATGAGCATTATGCGCGCACCACGTCCTTCGGCGGGCGGATTTGTCCGAGCCATCTCATCATGTCGATTTCGACCGGCATGACGGAGTCGCTGTTTCGCGACGGCATCATGGGCATGCTGGGTCTCGATGGCGGGCGCTTCTTCGCCCCGGTCCGTCCGGGCGATACGATCCGCACTGTGGTGACCATTGTCAGCCGGAAGGAGACATCCAAGCCCGATCGCGGCATCGTCGTCTTCCGCGACGAGGTCTTCAACCAGGACAATGTCCTGGTGTTCCAGATGGACAAGACCGCCCTCATCAAGCGCCGCGACGGCGCGGCCTGAGCCGCAACAAAAACCGACGCCCCGTTGTGGAGCGCCGGCCGGCAGTATCATCTGGTGCTGAAATGTCGCTCCGGTACGGCTAGATCCAATACGGGGTCACACCATAATAGTCGTAGACGCGGCGCCCGTTCTCGGCCGTCCAGAAATCGTCGTCATTGTCGTATTTCGGCGCGCCTTCGAGCTGGTCCTTGGTCACGTCGACCCGATAACCGCCCAGGCTTTCGTCATAGTTGAGCTTGGACCAGGGCAGCGGATAGTGATCGTGCCCCATGCCGAGGAAACCGCCGAAGCTCAGCACGGCATAGGAAACCTTGCCGCTGCGCTTTTCGACCAGAATGCGCTCGATCGAACCGATATGTTCGCCATTGGGATCGTAGACCTTGGTGCCCTCGACCTTGTCGGAAGCAATGAGGTCGTGCGTTTCCTTGACGTTGGCGTCGCGGTTGCGAATGTCTTCATAAGCCATCTCGAACTCCTCTTGGTTGCGTGTGGGGGGTCAACGTCACCGGGGCGGCAGCGGTTCCGACCTGAAAAAATGTGATCGCGCATTGGCAACGGATGGCGGCGGGAACTCCCCCGCACACCACGCATTGAGTCTCCCGAGGGCCCTCCGGCCCGTGACAAAGGGAGGTTTTTATGGCCACAGCACCCAAGCAGCCCGCCCCGACCGTTGCCGAGGTCGATGTGCTGGTCGACGAAAACGGCTCGCGCATCGACGTGCCCGATGGCTCGCCGATCAAGGTCGCCGGCGAGCATGAAGCCACGGTCGGCGCCACCGGCCCCACCAATTGGTGGCTTTACGGCGTTATCGGACTGGCCATCGTCATCGCCGTCCTGTTCCTGATGCAGATGTTCCAGGGCGCCCCCGCGACCGATGTACAGCCCGGCACCCCAACCTCGGAAAGCGTGGTAGCGCCGGCAACCGACCCGACCGTACCGGTGCAGGAACCGGCGGTTCCGGCGCAGTAGGCCCAAGCGCCCTCAGCCCAGTAGACCTCATGGTGAGCTTGTCGAACCACGAGGGCGTGGCACACAGGCCTCCACTCGCTCGACCTCGTGGTTCGACAAGCTCACCATGAGGTCTTGAATAGAAAAAGCGCGGCCCAATGGGCCGCGCCTTCCGCATTCTTCCAACAAATCAGCCGTTGATCGGCGCGATCTGGATTTCCACGCGGCGGTTCTGCGCGCGGCCGGCTTCGGTGGCGTTCGACGCGATCGGGGAGGTTTCGCCCTTGCCTTCGATATAGAAGCGGCGCTGGTCGATGCCCTGGTTGGCCAGGATGGTGGCGACCGAAACGGCGCGGCGCTGGCTGAGGCTCAGATTGTAGGCGTCGTCGCCCTGGCTGTCGGTGTGGCCGTAGACGTCGACGATCGACTTGTCGAACTTCTTGAGCACGAGCGCGACCGAAACCAGCGTCGAATTGAAGGCCGGGTTCACCGTCGACTGGTCGGTGGCGAAGGTGATGTTGGACGGCATGTTGAGGATGATGTTCTGGCCGACACGAGTCACCGAAACGCCGGTGCCCTGCAGTTGCGCGCGCAGCTCGGCTTCCTGCTGGTCCATGTAATTGCCGATGGCCGCGCCGGTCAGGCCGCCGACACCGGCGCCGATCAGTGCACCCACGCGCGGGTCACCGCCCACGGCAGCACCCACCAGCGCGCCGGCAACGGCGCCACCGCCCGTACCGATCAGCGCGCCGCCGGCAGTGTTGGAAATCTGGGACTGGCCCGTATAGGGATTGGTGGTGGTGCAGGCGGTGAGCGCCAGCGTCGCGGCGAACGCGACCAGAATCTTCGACTTCATAGATTATCCCCCTGAAGGATCATGACAGTGGCCTGTTGGTGACCACTGAATACGGCAGGATGGTGGTGAAGCAAAGAGCCTGAACCCGGAATGAACGGGATAGCGCCCATCACCCATTGGCCCAGCCGCCATCGACGAGGAATTGTTGTGCCGAAATCATGGCGCTGTCCTCGGCGGCCAGGAACAAGGCCATGCGCGACACGTCATCGGGATAGACCATCCCTGCCAGCGCCTGTTCGGCCGCGATTCCCTTGAGCGAGGCTTCGTCGAGCCATAGTTCCATCTGGCGCGGGGTAATCACCGCGCCGGGCACCAGCGAATTGACGCGGATGCCGGACTGGCCCAGTTCGCGCGCCATGGAGCGCGTCAGGCCATGGATGGCGGCCTTGGCGGTTTCGTAGAGCGGGATGCGGGGCGTCATGATCATCCAGCTGATCGAACCCAGATTGATGATCGAACCGCGCCCCGCCGCGATCATGCCCGGCGCCACGGCCTGCATGGCGAAGAAAGCGTGCTTGAGATTGACCGCCATGCGGTCGTCCCAATAGTCCGGCGTCACCTCGCGCCAATCATGCCGCTGGTCGTGGGCGGCATTGTTCACCAGCACCAGCGCATCGCCATGAACAGCGGCAAAGCCGGCAATGGCCGCGCGATAGGCCGCCACATCGGTGACATCGCAATGGGCAAACCGCACCGCCTGCCCCGCCGAGGTCAGTTCGGCGGCCAGCTTTTCACCCGCCGCGTCAGCGATATCGACAAAGCCGACCTTGCTGCCCTGCCCGGCAAAATGGCGCACCATGCTCTCCCCGATGCCGGAAGCACCGCCTGAAATGATCACCGGCACACCGGCAAGGCTGGGATAGGTGGCGAACTGGCTCATGAGAAATCCGGGAGGGGTGAGGACGGTCCCTCTCAGATACCGCCCTCGCACCGGCCATGCAAGCGCATTGAGGTACGTACATCAATCTCCGATGTAGTTGGTCGCCCTTCGTTTGCGGGCGGCGTGTTCCTCGATGTCTGGGCGCTTCCCTTCTCCCCTTGAGGGAGAAGGTGCCCGAAGGGCGGATGAGGGGTGTCGAGCTATCCGCAAGCATTGACGCATGGGATGGCGCAGGACCCCTCACCCGGTTTTCCGCTGAACGCGGAAAACCGCCCTCTCCCTCAAGGGGAGAGGGGAAGCCCGCCTCATGCGTCCGCCATCACCTTCCGCGGGCTCACCTCCCGCCGCTCCACCTGCTCGAGCAGTGCCATCACCTTCTCCACATTGGCCAGGTGCCGCTGCTCCATCGAAAAATTCAGCGTCACATATTCGCGGCCGGGGCAGAAGGTGACGATATTGGTGGCCGGGTGCCAGGCGCCGCAATAGATCGGCTCGACCACGCCATGGGTCATGGGGCCATAGGTGCGGTGCGGCGGCACCAAAGTCAGCACGACATGAATGCCGCCATTGAAGCGCCAGAAGCGCTTGCCGGGCAGGAAAGGCAGCACGCGGTTGATGGCGCGCAGCGCGCCGAACATGGCCAGCATCATCACCTGGAACTTGGTGATATCCTTCTGCTCGATGGCCGCCACCGTGTCGTCCACCGCCCGCACATAGTCGACGAAATCCTCCAGCACGGCGAATTTGGCCTCCAGTGCCCGCACGCGGAAGAAGTCGTCGTCGGCATCGTTCCGCCTGGTGTCGAGCATCGTATAGGCGGCGCCGATCACCTTCTTGCTCATCGTCTTGTCCTCGCCCTCTCCATTGAGGGCGTGGGTCACCAGCGCGAACAGCAGCGAGCGCTGACGCACGCCGAGCTTGTTGGCGAGCAGGCGCAGCCGGTGGCGCCTGAGCGCCAGCGTGCGGAAGCCCCAGGGCTTTTCCGCCGGGGCCATGATATTGGCGATGGCCATATAGAGCACGGCGGTAAAGCCACCGCGCAACACGCCCTTGAGCCGCGAGCGCCAGCCCACCTTGTTGGACTGGTCCGACATGGTGCCGTGGCTCGCCGATTGCGATCGCGTCAGCAGCGCCGAATCGGAGCCTTCCAGCAGGGCATGGCTCGACCGCACCTGGATGACCGAGGTCCGCCCCGCCGCATCCGGGCCACCGCGCCGCACTGCCGCCATGACGCGGAACAGCGGCAGGTCGGGCGCATCGAAAATATCGGTCGACTTGCCGAGCCATTTATCGGGATAGCCGTCGAGTTCATCGACCAGCTCCACCGAAGTAATGGCGTCGAGCATATGCTTGGGGAATGGGTGCCCCGGCCGTGCGCCCTCGAAGCCATGCGTCAGCTGCGGCGCCAGCGCCACCATTTCGGCCACCAGGTTTCCCAGGCCATCCTGATCGAAGCTGTTGGTGGAAAAGGCGGTGAAGAAGACGGTGTCCTGGCCCTGGTAGAGAAACCACTGGAAATCGGTGAACAGAGCCTGCGGATTGCGGCGCACCGCCGCCTGCGCCAGGTCGAGCACTTCGGCATGTTGCCCGGCGAAACTGGAAGACGAAAAACTCTTCACTGAACTCACCCCCTCGCGAGCCCATGCGGGCTTTCCACGATGGTAATCTGAGAGTGAACTTGCTTCAACAGTCGCGCGACAGTCTCGATTTATGAATGAAAGCAACCGCGCCAGCGATATTGAGCGCCATCCGGCGCGATTGCCGCATTGGCAGAAGGCCCTTCACACTTTAGAATGACTCTCATGTTCGCCGCCCCGACCCTTGTGCCGGAAGGGGTTGGCGGGGGCGTGGCGCGCGTCGAATTGACCTATGTCAATGCAGATGGCTCCAACCTAGTTATGACTTGTTCGCCGGCGCGACCTTACCCGCCGACGGCAGGACAAAAGGACGTTTCGATGGACTATCGCGGCATATTCGAAGATGCAGTGGATACGCTGCGGGCAGAAAAGCGCTATCGCGTCTTTGCCGATCTCGAGCGGGTGGCGGGCCAGTTTCCCCGCGCCATCTATCGCGACGATGCCGACAATATGCGCGACATCACCATCTGGTGCTCCAACGATTATCTCGGCATGGGCCAACACGCCAAGGTGATCGGTGCCATGCAGGACACCGCCAGCAAGCTGGGTGTCGGCTCGGGCGGCACCCGCAATATTTCGGGCACCAATCGCCCGCTGGTCGAGCTCGAGCGTTCGCTTGCCGACCTGCACCGCAAGGAAGCGGCCCTGGTCTTCACCTCGGGCTTCGTTTCCAACGAAGCGGCCATTTCCACCATTGGCCGCCTGCTGCCCGATGGCATCATCTTCTCCGACCAGCTCAACCACGCTTCGATGATCCAGGGCGTGCGCCAGTCGGGCATGCAGAAGGTCATCTTCCGCCACAATGACGTGGCCCATCTGCGCGACCTGCTCGCCGCGACCGACCGCAAGCGCCCCAAGCTGATCTGCTTTGAATCGGTCTATTCCATGGATGGCGACGTCGCCCCCATCAAGGAAATCTGCGACCTGGCCGAGGAATTCGGCGCGCTGACCTATATCGACGAAGTCCATGCCGTGGGCATGTATGGCGAGCGCGGCGGCGGTATTGCCGAGCGCGAAGGCCTGATGGACCGGATCGACATCATCGAGGGGACCCTGGCCAAGGGCTTCGGCACGATGGGCGGCTACATCACCGCCAACCGGGCCATTGTCGATGCCGTGCGCTCCTATGCGCCCGAATTCATCTTCACCACCTCCCTGCCCCCGGCCCTCTGCGCGGCAGCCCGCGCCTCGATCGAGCATCTCAAGGGCTCGAGCCACGAGCGCATGATGCACCAGCGCCAGGCCCGTCTCACCAAGGCGATCCTGGCCGATGCCGGCCTGCCGGTCATGGAGACCGAGACCCATATCGTGCCGCTGATCGTGGGCGATGCCCGCGCCGTCAAGGCGGCCAGCGACATGCTGCTCGACAAGCACAATATCTATATCCAGCCCATCAACTACCCGACCGTCCCCAAGGGTACCGAGCGCCTGCGCATCACGCCGACGCCGCTCCATACCGACGAGATGATCTTCGCCCTGCGCCATGCTTTGGTTAGCGTCTGGACCAGCCTCGAGCTGCCGCGCGAGCCGGCCGATGCCAAGATCACGGCCAGCAAGCTGACCTCCGGCGACCTGACCCTGCCGACCATCGGCGGCTAGCCAACACCTCAGAGACCTCATGGTGAGCTTGTCGAACCACGAGGTCGCGTGAGTGGAGCTATGGTCACCATAAGGGCTACTGTCGGAACAGGCCGGGTTCATCCGTCATTCTGATCACAGCAGACGGAGTGTGACCCATGGCGGACGATCAATTCATCCTTGGCGGTACGGGAACGGAGATGTTTTCGGGCATTCCCGTCAGCAACTTCCAGACGTCCCTTGACTGGTATCAGCGCCTGTTCGGCGCCAAGCCCAGCTTCTTTCCCAATGAGACCGAGGCGGTCTGGGCCATTGCCGAGCATCGCTGGATCTACATCATCGTGGATGTGGAGCGGGCCGGCGGCGCGATCCAGACCATCATGAGCAGCGACCTCGAAGCTGTCATTGAGCAGATTTCCGAGCGCGGCCTCAGCTTCGGCCAGGAGGAAATCCCGGCCGAAGGCGTGCGCAAGGTCATGTATTACGACCCCGACGGCAACGAAATCGGCCTCGGCCGCATCCCGTCCGAGTAGCCTGCGGGCACAGCATGGCACAGGACATCGGCGCCAGCGGCCAGGATCGCCAATTGCGCCCCTGCGCGGCACACCATCGGGGGTAAGTTGCACGAATGGTGGGTTCGCCATAACCTGAACTGCTGGCTTGGAGAATCGAATGACCAGCAACCTGCCTTCCCTGCATGCCACCTTCCTCGATGCGCTGATTAAAAAGCTCGCCAAGGACCCACGCTTCGATGCCGTCCTTGCCGGCGGATCGATGGTGCATGGCGGCTTCGACGCCTTTTCCGACATCGACCTGGTGCTCGTCGTAAGGGACGACGTCTATGCCCAGGTCATGGCCGAACGGGGCGACATCGCCCGTGACCAGGGCGGCCTGCTCGCCGCCTTCACCGGCGAACATGTGGGCGAGCCTCGCCTGCTCATCTGCCTCTATGGGCCTGAGCTGCTGCATGTCGACCTGAAATTCGTCATCCTGTCCGACCTGACCAGGCTCGTCGAACGCCCGCTGATCCTGTGGGCGCGGGACGCGGCGGCGGTTTCCGGCGCCCTCGACAGGGCCCGCATCGCCTGGCCGGACAGGGCGCCCCAATGGTTCGAGGATCGCGCCTGGACCTGGCTGCATTATGCCGCCGTGAAGCTGCAGCGGGGTGAGTTGTTCGAGGCCATCGGCACGATCGCCTTCTTCCGCGACGCGGTCCTCGGCCCCATGCTGCATCGGCGCGCCGGACGGCCGCAGCGCGGCGTGCGCAAGCTCGAACAGGCCGGCATTGCCCAGGCGCTCCTGCCCACCGTGGCCACCCATGGCACGCAATCGGTGGCGGCGGGCCTCACCCATGCGATGCGGCTCTATCTTGAATTGCGCGCTGACCAGCCGCCGGAGACGACAATAGTCGGCATGCCCGAGCTGCTGCTGCCTTTACTGGAGGTGCCCGCGCGTTGACGCCCTCCGCCCGGTTCCCCTCCCGCCGGGAATAGCCTAAACACCTTCGGCCATTACCCGACGGAAGACTGTTCGTGACCAGACCCCAATCCTTGCGGCCGGACCTGATCCAGGCCGCGCTGAAATCCGCCCAGGGCGTCGGCACGCCGCTCTGGCTCTACGAGGCCGAACCGATCCGCCAGCGGGTGGCACAGGTGTCGGCCTTCGATTGCGTTCGCTATGCGCAGAAGGCCAACAGCAATACACATATCCTGCGCCTGCTGCGCGCCATGGGCGTCATGGTCGACGCCGTCTCGCTCGGCGAGATCGAACGCGCTCTGCGCGCCGGCTATGAGCCGGGCACTGACAGGAACGAGATCGTCTTCACCGCCGATATCATCGACGAAGCGACGCTGGCCCGCGTGGTCGAATTGGGCATTCCGGTCAATTGCGGCTCGCCCGACATGGTGCGCCAGGTCGGCCACGCCAAAAGGGGCCACCCGGTCTGGCTCAGGCTCAATCCGGGTTTCGGCCATGGCCACAACCGCAAGACCAATACCGGCGGGCCCTCGAGCAAGCATGGCATCTGGCACGAGGAATTCGAGGACAGCCTGCGGCTGGTCGATGAATTCGGCCTCACCTTGGTCGGCCTGCACATGCATATCGGCTCGGGCGTCGACTATGGTCACCTGCATCGCGTCTGCGACAGCATGCTGGACATGGTGCGGCGCGCCAATCGGCCGCTCGAAGCCATTTCGGCGGGCGGCGGCCTTTCGGTGCCCTACCGCGACGGCGAACCCGAGATCGACATTGCCGAATATCACGCGGCCTGGAACGAGACGCGGCGCGAAGCCGAGCGCATCACCGGCGGCCCGATCCGGCTCGAACTGGAGCCCGGGCGCTATCTCGTGGGCAATGCCGGCCTGCTGGTGGCCGAAGTCCGCGCGGTCAAGCAGGTGGCCGACAAGCATTTCGTGCTCATCGATGCCGGCTTCAGCGACCTCGCCCGCCCCATCATCTATGGCAGCCACCACGATATCTGCTTCGTCACGCCATCCGGCGTGCCGGTGGCCGGCCCCACCCATCCCCTGGCCGTGGCCGGCCCGCTCTGCGAATCCGGCGACGTCTTCACCCAGAAGGATGGCGGCTATGTCGAATTCCGCGACCTGCCGCTGCCCGCAGTTGGCGACCTGGCCATCCTGCGCGACACCGGCGCCTATGGCGCCGCCATGTCCTCGAACTACAATACGCGCCCCCTCGCCCCCGAAGTCATGCTCGATGGCGGCGCACTCACGCTCATCCGCAAGCGCCAGCCGCTCGAACAATTGCTCGACCTCGAAGAGGGCGGCGGCACGCTCTGAGCCTGGAAGGACGCATCATGGCAGATGACATCGGCGCCAAGGCCAATATCGCCAATCCGCAGCTCAAATTCTTCGAGCGGATCATCGGGCAATGGCGCACCACGGGAACGCATCCGGCCATGCCCGGCGTCACCTTGCACGGCCGGATTTCATTCGCGTGGCAGGACGGCGGCGCATTTGTCGTCTGGCGATCCGAGGTCGATGACCTGCGGTTTCCCGACGGCATTGCCATTATCGGCAGCGATGACGCGGCCGGCACCCTCTTCATCAGCTATTTCGACGAGCGCGGTGTCTCCCGCAAGTATGACGTCACCCTTGGCGAAAACGGCTTTGCCATGCAGCGCATGGACCCCAAATTCTCGCAGCGCATGACCTTCGCCATTGAGCCCCATGGCGCAAGAATGGTCAGCACGGGCGAGATGTCGCGCGAGGGCGCCGGCTGGGAGCCTGACCTGTCCCAGACCTTCGAACGCCTGTAAGCCGCACCAGGTGGCTCAGAACTTGACGCTGAGACTGGCCCTTGCGCCGTTCTCGTAAGCGCCGCCACCGAACCGGCCATTATACGAAAATCCCAGCGTGGCATTGGGCGCCAGGGTGAAATCGAGACCGGCTTCGACCATGGCGGCGTCCCGGGCGATGGGCGAACCCGCGACCGAAAACGCGTCGCCGCCGGCCAGCGCATGGGTCGCGGTCGGCACGGTATCGCCGAAAGCATGTTGCCAGCCCAGCGTGCCATGCGCCTTCGCCGCGATGTCGCCGAGTTCGAACGCCGTCGAGGCCCGCAGGCCCAATGTCGCGAATGTGGTATTGGTGGTCTGGCCGGCGCTCGTCAGGGCCGCGGCGCCGCCTGTTTCGGTATAGCCGTCGGTATGCAGGCTCACATGGGTGAGGTTGGCGAAGGGCTCGAAGCTGGCGGCCGGGGTGTCGAAGCGATAGCTCACTTCGCCGAAGGCCTGGAACAGGCCGGCGCCGTAGCCGGCAGTCAACGTGTCGGTAAAGCCGGGGAAGGCGACATTGCGCGTCGTGTCGATATGGCTCCAGCCATAGCTCGCCCCGCCCCTGATACCGAGCGCGCCGATCTCGGTGCCGCCATAGGCGCCCAGATAATAGGTGTCGGCATGGCCCGATGACGCCCGGTCGGCGGCGTCGAAGCCGGAACGGGTATAGCCAGCCACTACACCCAGAAGCGCGGTGTCGGTGACCAGGCCGTCAATGCCGGCCACCATGCCGCCGGTGGCGCTGTCCAGTCCGGCGGCATTGCCATCGCTATTGCGATGGCCCCAGCCCCCGAAAGCGGAGCCCCAGGCCGCGAAGCGCTCGGCCGGCGTGGGGACCAGCGCCCCGCCAATGGCCGAGCTCGCCATATTGCCGCCCGTGCCGGCATAGGCCAGAACAGGCGCATCCTGCTGCCCCAGGGCCGCGAAGCTGGCCCTGATACGATCGTTTACCGCGTCGGAAACGAAGTGGCTGCCATCGATCAGCACCGCCTGGCCCGAGGCATGGATTTCGCCCGAAAGCGCGTCGAAGGCGGCGCCGGCCACATCCTTGTCAGTCAGGTTGACGATGGCGTTGAACAAAGCTCCTGACCCCACGGATTGCGTCCCCTCGGCCGCCGCACACTGGTTGACGGTGAAGCCGGCCAGACAGAAGGTCGTCGCGCCGGGAATATGGCTGGTCAGATAGACGTTGTGGCTATCGTAGCTGTCGGTGAAATCGAGATAGAGATAGTCGTCCGCCACCGTTCCGAACGTGCCGGCGACCCCGGTGGCGGCACCGCTCGTCGAGGTGATGATCGTATAGGTGAGGCCGGGCGTATAGGTCTTGCCGTCATCGGTGCCGTTTTCCGGCGTGACATGCAGGATGGCGCCGATGTCGATATTGACCACGCCGCTGGCAATGGTCAGGTCACTGTCGGTGCCGGCCGTGTTGCCGCTATCGGCCAGTTCCACCTCGTGGATGGCGCCGGCGCCATAGCGCAGCGCACCGGCATGGATGGTGTCGATGGAATTGCCCGGCGCCAGGGTCCCACCCGAGGCGATCGTCACATCTCCCAGCACGCCATTGCCACCCAGAATGCCGCCGCTATTGACCGTCACCGCCGACAATGAGAGGTCGCCGTTGACCAGCAATGTGCCTTCATTGACGCTGGTCGGACCGGTAAAGGCGCTGGTGCCGGTCAGCGTCCAGGTGCCGGTGCCAGCCTTCTCGAACTCGGTAAAGCCCTGGAACAGCGCCGCAGCGCCAATCTGCGAAAGGTCGAAACCGGCATTCACCGCGCCGCCCAGCGCCAGCACATTGCCCGTGCCGCCGCCCGCCACGACATTGCCAACGAAACTGTAACCACTGAGCAGTTCCAGCCGGTTGTCATTCCCGCCGAAGATAACGGCTTCAGCTTGGTTGCCGCTGTCTGCCAGGCCGCCATTGATGACACCGCCATTGACGATAGTGATGCCGCCCGTCGTAGCGCCGAAAATACCGGCGCCACCGCCGCCGCCATTACCGCCGCTTATGGTGCCGCTATTGGTCACGATCGCGGTTTGACCGTCCCTGAAGACAATGCCCGCACCGCCATAGCCAAAACCACCACCATAGGAACTAGCACCGCCATTGCCGCCGACAATGGTGGTGGCATTGATGATGCTGCCACCCCAGGCCTCGATGCCGGCGCCGCCCGCACCTCCACTGCTGCCGGCACCACCCTGTCCGCCGGTGATAGTCGCTTGATTGTCGATGACACCGTTATTGCTGAGGACGCCAGTGCCGCCACCGCCGGCTATCGTGCCTGGTGCATCTCCGCCAGAACCACCGGTGATGGTGCCGGCCTCGTGAGACAGGGTGCCGCCATCATAAAGGAACATGCCGGCGCCGCTACCGCCGCCGGTGTAGCCGTCACCGCCATCGCCGCCCGAGATGATCCCGGCACCGAGCGTTGTGGTAGAGAGTGTGAAGCCGGCGCCGTTGAGCAGTACCACCCCCACGCCGCCGCCACCGCCACCGCCGGTCATGCTGCCGGCACCGCCATTGCCGCCATTGCCACCCGCCGCCGGTGCCAGAACGGCGCTCATTCCGTCGATGATCGTCCCGCCTGCGCCACCGCCACCGCCGCCGCCACCGACGTTGGCTGCGCCAGCACCGGGGATTCCGTTCAGTCCGGGATCAGATGGATTTCCGCCACCGTTTCCGCCATCTCCCGGGGTGTTGACGCCGCCCAAGCGGCCGGCGCCACCGCCGCCGCCGCCTGCGGCAAGGCCATTGGGAGAGCCTGGCGCGCCGCCGGCGCCTATTGCTGTACCACCTGCCAATGCCGAGCCACCAGGAACAGTTGCGGCCGAGCCCCCGGCCCCCCCATAACCGCCGCCGCCACCGCCGCCGCCTGCAATACCTCCTGGGCCAGATTTACCTAGGTTGCCAGGGTCACCACCATTACCCCCACCCTGGGTGATCATCTGTGCCAGAACCGGGGTCGGCGCTATGCAAACCAGCGCCAGTGCCAGCGCAGAAATGCCGCAGAGCAATACGCGACGGGACGAGGCGGCCCCGGTCGCGGCGAAAACAGCGGATGAGCAGTTAATCATGCAAAAATCCCCAGCCAGCACAGCGCAATGCCGCAAGGCCCCCTGTGGCAAACGATACGATCGCCAAAAGCCTATCGGAGATTCAGTGTTCGCCTTTGACCGTTCTTGCTGTGCGAGACGGACTGCCCGGTGTCAGGCCATCCGCAAATCAGGCATGCAGGCTGGGTCGGTAGATCAACTGCTGCGTGCGGCCGTCGAGCGTCCGCTGCTCGAGCAGTTCGAGGTCGAAGTCGGCAGCGCCGCCGAAAATTGGCTCCGTTCCGGTCTCGCCGGTAATCACCGGAAACAGCGTCACCTGAACCCGATCCACCAGCCCTGCTTTCATCAGCGCCCGGTTCATCGACAGGCTGCCATGCGAGCGCAACGGCACACTGGATTCTTCCTTGAGGCGGGCAACAACCTCGACTGCGTCGCCCCTGGCGAGGGTCGCATCCGGCCAGTCGAGCGGCTCGTCCAGCGTGTTCGACACCACTATTGCCGGCAGGTGCCGCATCCGCGTCACCCAGGCGTCGTGCACCTCTGATTCCCCGCTGCTCTCGGCCAGCATTTGCGCAAAGGCCCGATAGGTATGGGCACCCAGCACCATCCACTGCTCCTGATTGTACAAAGCAAGCCGGTGCGCGAGCAGTTCAGGCCCCTGCTTGCCCCAATACCCGCCCCAACCGCGACTGACGGAGCCGAAGCCATCGAGGCTCATGAAGACGTCGAAAGTGTAGGTAACAGTCATGGTGGTTCTCCTCACATTCATCTCTACGACGAACGAGGGAGACGTGTTCCGACATGAAAGACAGGGGGCGGGTGGGGTTGCGTGGGGAGCGCAGCCCCGCGCCGCGTGCTCCCCTTCAGAACCGGTAGCTCAGCCCCGCCCTGACCGAATGCGTCCTGAGCGTCTGCTCATAATGCGCGTCTATGCCGAAGCCGCCGATATTGAGCCAGTCGAAATCGAAGCTGCCGAAATCGCTATAACGATATTCGCCGCGCAGGCTCACATGATCTGTAATGGCATATTCGGCCCCAAGGCCGATCGTTCCGCCGGCGGCGATACCGTTCCATTCCTTTGTAAAGGGACCCGGCAAATAATTGCCGGCATTGTCGAACCCGGTTACCGCCAGGCCCCCGGTGGCATAGATCAACAGCCTGTCGGCTGCCGTCAGGCCCAGCCGCGCCCGCAATGAGGCTTGCCACTGCTGGGTGGTCTCGAAAATACTCGAAGCGGTTGTGTGCCTGCCGGTAATATTGGTGAGTTCGGCATCGGCCTCTACGCCGAGCACCACGAAGCCGGTCTGGTAGATATAGCCGATATGGCCGCCGCCGGTGAACCCATCCATATCGGCGTGGGGGGTATAGCCCGTCGGCAGTCCCGTTGCCGAAAAGAATTCGGTAACACGGGTCTCTCCGCCCTGATAGCCGCCCTGAATGCCCAGGTAGAAGCCGGTCCAGTCGAAAGCCGGCGCGGCCGGCCTATCCTGCGCCAGCACGGCACCGCCACTCAGCACCGCAAGCAGCGGCGCGATGATCAAGATTTTCGACATGGAATCCCCCATCCAGCGGGGGAACATTAATGGCTTTATCGGCAGCCGGGAAGAGCGACCATAGGGCCTGTCGCTACCGTCGCAAACCATCGGGCCCAGCGATAGCGCGGCGCCCCGGCGCGGAACCGGCTTGACCTTGAATATGCATCTATATACATATGCATGATGATGCAACAAAACGTATTCCAGACATTGGCCGACCCGACGCGGTTCCGCATCGTCGCGGCGCTGGCAGAAGGCGAGCAGGCCGTGGGCGACCTGGTTCGCGCTGTCGATATCGATCAGTCCGGCGTTTCGCGCCACCTGCGTATCCTGGGCGAAGCCGGCTTCGTCACCATGCGGCCGGATGGGGCGAGGCGCCTCTATTCGCTCCGGCCCGAGCCGTTCCGGGCGGTCGACGACTGGGTTCAGGGCTATCGCAGGCTTTGGGAGGGCCGGCTCGATCGCTTCGACGCCGCCCTGGCGCGACGGCAGAGCGAGAGGAAGAAATGATGGTACAGGCCAGCGGGACAGGGGCTGATAGTATCAGCTTCGAGCGCGTCTATGACGCCTCGATCGAGGATGTCTGGGCGCTGTGGACCACCAGGGAAGGGCTCGAGGCATGGTTCGCGCCCGAGGGCATGCGCTTCGAGGTCTCGGTCCTCGAGCTGCGGGTCGGCGGTGCCTTCGATCACGTGATGACCGCGGTGGGCGCCGAGGAGATCGCCTATATGGCGAAACTCAACAGGCCGCCGACGGCGTGGGTGAGCGCTCGATTCATCGAGATCGTGCCTCATCGGCGCCTGCGGATTCGCTTCGACATCGACTTCGTCCCCGGCGTCGAGTCCTATCCCTACGACATGCTGGTCGAGCTGCATGCCGAGGCCGGGCGCGTGCGCATGATCCTCACCGCCGATCGTCACCCGGATCCCGAAATGACACGCGGCGCCATCGCCGGACTGACCAGCCAGCTACAACGCTTCGAGCTGGCCATAGCGGCCCGCGCAACACAGGAGCAACAACCCTAATGCGCCCCCTCCTCTACTCCATCAATGTCACGCTCGACGGCTGCGTCGACCACAATGCCGGACCAGCCGACGCGGCCCTGCTGCAGGAGCAACTGCGCGCCACGCATCGCCACGCCACCGAGACCATCGCCCGGGCCGACGCCCTGCTCTTTGGTCGCGTCACCTACCAGATGATGGAAGCTGCATGGCGGCTGGAAACGCGGACCATGACACCGCCCGACTGGACCGAGCCGTTCGCCCGCACCATCGACGCGATGGAGAAACACGTCGTTTCAAGCACGCTCGACCGGGTCGACTGGAACGCCGAACTCGTGCGCGGCGACCTGGGCGAGGCGGTACAGAAGCTCAAGCAGCAGCCCGGCAAGGCGCTGTTCACCGGCGGCGTGCAGCTCCCGCTGGCGCTGGCGGAGCTGGGCCTGATCGACGAGTACGAATTCGTGGTGCAGCCCAGACTTGCCGGCCACGGGCCTACCCCGTTCGCCGGGCTCTCCAAATATGTCGAGCTGAAGCTCGTCGATCGCAAGGAACTCAGCTCGGGCGCCATAGCGCTACGGTACGAGCCGAGACGATAGCGCAGTCCACCCCTGTCAGCCGGCCGGCGGTCAAGGAAGGCGCCACCTTCCAGCGACGACACGTGCCGTTTGAGGATCACGTTCGCCCGGTTCGCGATCTATCCCGCTAAACGGCGCCGGCCTCAGACGTCATCCGCGCCGTCGATATCCTCGCCTTCCCAATAGCCGAGCGGCGACAGCTTGCCGCCTTGCTTGAAAGTGCCATCATAACGGTGAAACCCCGACAGACCGACATCCACGCGGACGCGGCCGCTATCCGGATATTCGATCACCTCGGCATTGGTATTGTTGGACAGCGCCAGGTAGCGCAGCGGCTCGCTGCCCGTATTGATGAGCTGATGGGCCGCCCCGGCGGCAGGCGCCCCGAGGCAATCGCCTGCCCGCACCGGAATGCGTTCCTCGCCGAAGCGATACACGCCACTCCCCGAAAGAATGAAGAACATCTCGTCGGAGATGTGGTGCCGATGGAACGGCATGGAGGTCTTGCCGGGCGGAACGACGAGATAATTCGCCCCCAGCGCCTTGAGGCCGAGAGCCGTCCCAATCTCCGCGTATTCGTTGGCGAAGCGCGTGCCAATGGTGTCGGGTTTGAGGGACAGTGCATCAAGATTGACCACAGCTTCAGTCATAAGCACGACTCCTTCCAATCACCCGCAGCAGCTTCGGGAGCATCAGACAACCGGCTGATGTCCACAATGGGGTCGATTGCCGACCACGCCCGCGGAGTGCGGGAGAGCGCTAACCCGCCCTTGAGCCGGACCACGCCGAAGGCCATACTCACGACATGTCGAAAGCCAGTCATGACGCCTATATAGCCGCCGCACCCGAGCAGTTTCGCGCCGTGTTGGGTCAACTTCGTGCGCAGCTTTCCCGCGCACTCCCGGACGCCAGGGAAGTCATCAAATACGACATGCCCGGATTTCAGATCGGCGAAACGATCATCGCGGGCTATGCCGCCTTCAGCAAACAATGCGGCCTATATGTCGATCCGGGCGCCATTGCCGCCCATGCCGACGAGATTGCGTCCTTGACACTCAAGGCAAGCAAGACCGGCATTACATTCTCGGCAAGCAAGCCCATTCCTGCTGAACTGGTGGAGAAACTGGCAGTCAGTTCACGCAGCAAAAACGGGCTCTAGCGCCGGTCCTCGGCAAAGCACCAATTGGCGCACGACGCACAGCAGCCAATCAGATCAAAGCCAAGGTGCCTGCTTGAGCCAGCGCTGCCCCTCGGGCGTGTGGCTGAGGACCAGCCTGAAGCCGCGAAGAACGGAAAGTCCCGCCAACACCGAGAACAACTGTTCTTGCTCTTCGTCGCTCAAATGCGGGAGAGACAGTCGCGAGGCAAATCCTCGGCGCTTGTAAATGACCAGTTGAGGTTGAATGGGCCTGATTGCTCCCCCAACAATTCCAGACACATGCGCGACAGCTATTACTTGGGACCAAGGGATATACGTCGTGCCCCACATTCCAGGCCCGACGATACCGTCGCGATCCATGCCCACGGGATAGATCAACCAGTTTCCCCGCGTGGAACCCTGGACATAAAACAGGGCTGCCGGCACAAGAATTACTATCGCCAGGAAGCCAAAGGCGTAATTCGAGACCGATCCACGCTCAATGAGCCAGGCCACGACGACGAATGCGCCCAGAATGCCGCTCACGACCAATATGTTCCGGGCCGGGAAATTGTATTCCTGCCAAGGCAACAATGCGGTGAGTTCGGCGATATTGAACTCCGACTGCTGCATATTCGTGGCGCGCTCCACAGGTTAGCGAATGATCGGACAGTCTAATGTACCTGACTATTCACGTCCGCCTATGGTTGGCAACTGTCCAACGACGCGATGGGTCGCCTGACCGGCGCCTGTGAGGTGGAAAACGGGATGTCGTCTTTGCGCAGAAACTTATGAGAAGCGGACGTCAGGACATCCCTACCTCCACAATGAAATTGCGCATCATGCGCGCGCATTCCTCGTGATGCGTCTCCAGCAGCAGATGAGTGCCGTCGAAGAAGTGCATGTCGATCCGGTCAATATCCCGGGCATAGGCATCCGCTTCAGCAATATTATAGTAGGGGTCATGGCGGCCCCAAAGAAGCAGCGCGCGGGGTTGATGGTCGCGATGGTAGACTGCGCAAGCGGGGAAACTGGCAGCGTGAGAGCCGTAATCGGAAAAAATGCGGAGCTGCATATCAATGCGTCCCGGTTGGCTCATGCGTTCCCAGTCGAGATGCCAACCGTCCGGCGCCACAAGCGGCACCAAGCGTTCCGGAATATCGCCGACATAGGTGTGCTTGACACCTTCGTAATTCAGCCATTCAGGCATTTTCGCCAGGTTTTCGGGCGAAGGGTCGGCCCAATAGGACTTCACGAGGTTCCAGGGCTCGCCAAGGCCCTCGTCATGGGCGTTTCCGTTCTGAATGATCAGCCCGAGCACACGGTCGGGATATTTCCTCGCCAGGGCGTAGGCGACGGCAGAACCGAAGTCATGCACGTAGAGAAAGAACCGATCCATGCCAATTTCGGCCAACAACGCGTCTATGGTCTCGGCCATGGCGTCGAAGGTGTACGGATAGTCCTCGGGCGCTTCCGTAAAGCCGAAGCCCGGCAGGTCCGGGGCGACGACGTGCGCGACGTCCGATAGCGGGCCGATCACGTTACGGAAATAGAACGACGAGCACGGCTGGCCATGCAGAAGCAGCAGTCCCGGTGCGCCACGCTGCCCCGCTGTTCGGTAAAACAGATCGACGCCATCGATATCGATCGTGTGATGTCTGGGCTTCTCCACGGTCTGCATGGGCCTCCTCGACTGCTATCCCTGGCCATAAAAACCGGTTAAACCTAATATAGCGGTTAGCCTTTAGGCAACCGGATAACTGCCTTTATATGGTTAGGTTCGATGTCGAATAGACTGGATACCATCTGGACGCCCGAACATTTCATCGGCGGCCATCCGGGGATCGACCTCACCAACACCGTCTTCACCCGGCACGCGCCCCATGCCGACAATGATTTGTTGAACTCCCCACGGGATATCGGACACTGGCTTCATTTCGCCGGACTGGCCACGGGGGTTCAGGCGAAAGCGGTTTCGGACATCCCTGCCCCTGATTTTCTGGGAAGCGTCCGGGAACTGCGAGAGGCATCCTTTTCGGTTTTCAATGCACTCGCTGCCGGAAAACCGCCGTCAACGGAAGGACTGGGCCTGCTGTTCGAGCGGGCGTCGAAAGGGCTTTTGAAAGGAGGCCGACTCAAGCTGACCCAAAGCGAGCGCCCACCGCAAATCGTGCGCTTCGACGACGCCCAGGCCATTGTCGCTTCTCTGGCCAGCATCTCGATCGAGGCGTACTTCGTTCTCCCTCGCGAGAGGCTGCATGCGTGCCCTCGGTGCGGCTGGCTTTTCCTCGACACGTCACGAGGCGGAAAGCGGCGTTGGTGCAGCATGCAGACTTGCGGCAATCGCGAAAAAGCATCGCGCCACAAGGAAAAAATCTGACGATCAGCAGGCACACACGAACATCTTGTGGCTCGGACGGCTCGCTGTTCGCGCTACAAAGGCTATCTACTTGGGTTCAAAATAATATTCTCTGCCCCCTCAGAACAGAAAACCTCAACAACATCAAAAACTTATATTAGACAACCTTCAAAATAGAGGGGAGACAAAAATGACATCCTCCGAGTCGAGCCCCTAGATTACGAGTTTTTCGCAGCACACCTACTTGCGTCCCCGACCGAATCATGGAGCAATGCGGAGCAGCGAGCAGCGCATCTTTTTCTTAATGAAAAGGTGTGCCATGACGGTCCCGCAGTTGCCCCCTCCCCCAGATAATCGTGATCACCTGAGCGTTGAGCTTGGGAAAATCTTCAAGGCAACTGCACGTGGCCCGATTGCGATCGCCGCGCTGATCGTCATATTCATGCTTATGTATGGCCCGCGCCTGATGGGATGGGGGTAAGATATTCCTCATGCAACTAGCGAGCTTGCTTTCAAGCCTCATAATTTCATCTTTCGCACGGATGACGATCTGGCTCAGCTGGCGGCCATATACGCCGGGTTCGGCGTCGGCGCGTGCCATGTGCGATTGAGCGAACGGGATGCCAGCTTTCGGGCCTGCAGCCCCTCGCACACCGCAGAGCGCTGCACCCCCTACCCTCACACGGCCCGAACTTCGGCGAGGCGCTTGATGGCGTAGTCGTCGCCCCAGCAAACCGCGGCTTCCCAGGCGGCCGAGGCTTGGGCGGCGATGTCATGCGCCTCTCCCTCAAGACCGGCGGCGTTGTGGGGCAGCACCAGGTCGAGGTCGGGCACGTCGCGGTGGGACTCGTCCCAGTCGATCAGCGCGACCCGCTCTGCCGTCATGCGGATATTGCCGGGATTGTCCGGATTGCCGTGGACGACGCAGGTCGGGCGCCCGGCGAGCCGCGCCCAGGCTGCCCGGCATCGCTCGGCGGCCCCCGGCGGCATTGCCCCGAGGTCGATCCGCGTCCCGGTTTCCTCATGCAGCAATTCGGTCGACGAGCGCCAGCCGGGACGCTGCGGCCAGTCCTGTGTCAGCCGGTGCACCTGGCGCAGCACATCGGCCACGCGGCGCCATTCACCTGCCGTTCGGGGCGGCCCGCCCTCCATATAGGTCATCACAGTCAGGCCGTCGGCGAACAGCCTTCCATCCCTTGTCGGGATCGGCATCGGTACGCTGAGGCCCGCCCGGTCGAGATATTGCATCAACCCGGCTTCCCAGGCGAGGTCGGCATCGCTTCTGGTTCCGAGGCGGCCAACCGCGCGCCTGCCCTGCACGCGCAGGCTCCACACGTCGCTGGACGATCCACCGGTCAGCGGCTCGATACGAACCGCGTCCTCGCCCCAAAGCCCGAGCGTTTCCCACCCCACTGGCGCCATCTCCAATCAAGCCGACTGGCACTATCCTAGGGCATGCGGAGATTGAGGTGTACCCGCACCATTCCCGTTCATTCCGGACGCTTTGGCTTGGCAGCGTCATTCCTGCGCAGGCGGGAATCCATTCTTACAGGGCTCTCCATAGCGTGGATTCCCGCCTGCGCGGGAATGACCTCGTGGACAAGGCCACCCCTACCCCGCTCAGCTCGTCAGCACGATCCGCATCAGGTCCGCGGTATTCCTGGCCCCCAGCTTTTCCATCACCCGTGCCCGATGCACTTCTATCGTGCGCGGGGAAATGCCCAGTTCGCGGCCGGCTTCCTTGTTGGATTGGCCGTTGGTGATGAGCTGCAGCACTTCGCGCTCGCGCGGGGTAAGCTGGGAAAAGCCACGCACTTCCACCGGTCGGCTGCCGCCCTGCATGGCGCCTAAATGGATGTCGCGGCGCAGGGCGTCGCGGATCACGGTCAGCAGATGCTCGGTATCGATGGGCTTGGAGATGACGTCGGAAGCGCCCAGCTTCATGGCCGTCACCGCCGCTTCGAGCTGGGGCGTATCGGCCAGCATGAAGACCGGCGTGCCGGTGCGGAGCGCCTTGACGCGGCGCAGCAGCGTCAGCCCGCTTTCCTCGCCCACGCGCAGGTTGAGCACGACGATATCGGGCCGCCGTCGCTCGAGGCTGACGATGAAATGGGCCGCTTCCAGCGAGAAAGTGGTCTGGAACCCTTCGAGGCGGAACAGCACGCTCAGTGCCTCGCAGGTGGCCGGGTCGGCATCCACGACATGGATCAGCCGGTCGCGGTTGAGGAAGGAATGATAGTAAATCTGGTCGCTCATATTGCCTCTGCCCTGACAAGTTTCGCTCAAGCGCGACCATCGGGCGGCAAGCCTTCGCCATCGCCGGCCCGCATGTGACAGGCCCGCGACACGCCCCCTCGGTGAATCGCAGCGGTAGTTTGCGCTAAGTGTTCGCGCCGTCCGACATGGACAACACGTAGGATATAGCACCTAGATACTAGGTCTATTTGCCTATCTCTGCTTTGTCAACGGACTTTTATCCTATATCTCCGACAAAGAAAAACCGGCCCTGCAAGGCCGGCTTTTCGAGCGATCAGCGCGGATTGGCGCGCAGTGCGTCGCGGATTTCGGTGAGCAGGACTTCTTCCTTGCTCGGGGCCGGGGTTTCGGCGACCGGCTCGGTGGCGGCCTGGCGCTTCATGCTGTTGATGGCCTTGACCACCATGAACAGCACGAAGGCGATGATGGTGAACTTGACCACGGCATTGATGAACAGGCCGATATTGAGCGTGGCCACACCAGCGGCCTTGGCAGCGGCGAGCGAGGGCACCGGCACTTCGCCGGGATTGGACAGCACGACGAACAGGTTGGAAAAATCGATGCCGCCGATGATGAGCCCGATGATCGGCATGAAGATATCATCGACGATGGAGGAGACGATGGCCCCGAAGGCAGCGCCGATGATCACGCCGATGGCGAGATCGATCATGTTGCCCTTGATGGCGAAATCACGAAATTCCTTGAACATGGCCTAACCCTCTTCTGGTGATCCGCCCTTCCCAAGACGGCCCGCGCGACCGGCGGGTGTCGAGAATTCCTTAGCTTGCAAGTAAATGCAATGGGTCCAGAGTCGGTCTTGCGCAGGTTTGATGGCGAGCCGATAGTTCCCGCGCGCCCCCAAGCCCCAGGATCGCAATCGATATGTCCGCCCACCGACATGACAGCGCCAGCAGCCTCAGGCAGGCGATAGACCACATTCCGCAGGGCATTGCCGTGTTCGATGCCAGGCTGCACCTGGTCACATCAAACAGCCGCTACAACACGCTGCTGGCTTTGCCCATGCCGCTGACCCGGCCGGGCACGCCGCTGTTCGATATCGCGCTGTTCCTGGGAGATCGGGGCGATCTGGGCGAGGGCGACGCGGCGCGGCTGGCCATCGAACGCATCAACCTGCTCACGGCGGCGCCGACCACGGTGACCCAGCGGCTGGGCAGTGGCGGGCAGGTGCTGGAATTCCATTCGAGCCGCCTGCCCGACGGGGGTCTCGTCATCAGCTTTTCCGATGTCACCGCGCGGGTGCGGGCCGAGGGCGAACTGGCCGGCATGAACCAGTCGCTGGAAGAGCGGGTGGAGGAACGCACCGCGGCGCTGACCCGGGTCAATGCCGAGCTCGAAAGCGCCCGCGCCAAGGCCGACGCCTCCAATCACGACAAGACGCGGTTCCTCGCCGCCGCCAGCCACGACCTGCTGCAGCCGCTCAACGCCGCGCGCCTCTATACCTCGACGCTGATCGAGCGCGCCAAATCCACCGGGCTGGCCGATCTGGCCAATTCCATCGAAGCCTCGCTCACCGCCGTCGAAGACATTATGGGCGCCCTGCTCGATATTTCGCGCATCGACAGCGGCGCGCTCAAGCCGGCGCCAGCGGCGGTGGCCGGGCGTGACCTGCTCAAGAAGATCGAGGTCGAATTCGGCCCCATGGCGCGCGAGCGCAACATTTCGCTGCGCATCGTGGCCACCGACGCCACCGTATTGGTGGACCGCATGCTGGTCGGCCGCATCGTGCAGAACCTGGTCTCCAACGCCATCAAATATACCCAGCCCGGCGGCAAGGTGCTGGTGGGCCTGCGCCATCGCGGCAACCGCATCAGGCTTGACGTGATCGATACCGGCATCGGCTTCAACAAGGACCAGCACCGGCTGCTCTTCGCCGAATTCTCCCGGCTCGAACGCGGCGCCCGCATGGCGCAGGGCCTGGGCCTGGGCCTTTCCATCGTACAGCGCCTGGTGACCGCGCTGGGCCTCACGCTCGAGCTCGACAGCCGCGAGGGCAGCGGCTCGCGGTTTTCGCTGTTCCTGCCCGCCACCCGCACCGTCCGCGCCACGCCGGAGGCCAACCCCGCCCCGGCCGAAACCAGTTTCGGCACGCTCGATCTCAAGGTGCTCTGCGTCGACAATGAGCGCGCCATCATCGAGGCCATGGAGGGCCTGCTACGCCATTGGGGCTGCGATGTGCGCTCCGCCCTCTCGCTGAAACAGATCGACCGCGAACGCCTGCTCGAAGGCTGGTATCCCGATCTCGTGCTGATGGATTACCACCTCGACCAGACATCGGGACTCGATGCCATCGAGTGGTTGCGCCACAATGTCGGCGGCCACCTGCCCGCCGCCCTGGTCACCGCCGATCGCAGCCCCGCCGTGCGCGCGCTCGCCGAGGAGCGCGGCATTGCCGTCGTCACCAAGCCGGTCAAGCCCGCCGCCCTGCGCGCCGCCATCAGCGGCCTCGCCAACCAGAGCCGCAGCCCCGCCATGCGGGCGGGTTGAATCCGTAGCCCTCATGGTGAGCCTGTCGAACCACGAGGGCGTGGCGAGATCGTGCCACGACCTCGTCTTTCGACAAGCTCAGGATGAGGTCTGTTGAGCCATGGGAGAGGCGAACAGCCCGGCCTTGCGCCGTTCCAGGGCCCACCAGTAGATCCCGCCGCGCGCCACGAACCAGCAATGCATCGCGGCCCACAGGCCCCAATTGCCCCAAACCGGCTCCAGCGCCAGCGCCGCCACCAGGAACACCACCAGCGACACGACCATGCCGTTGCGCATCGTGGTGTTGAGCGTGGTGCCGACCAGAATGCCGTCATAGACGAAGGCCGGCATGAAGGTGACGGTGCAGAGCGCCGCAATCGGCAGGTAGGTCAGCGCATAGGCCTGCACTTCGGCATTGGTGGTCATCAGCCCGATGACCCAGGGCCCGCCGAAATACCAGGCCAGGCCCAGAGTCAGGGTAATGACCAGCCCCCACAGCATGGACAGCCCATAGGCCTGGTCGAAGGCCGGCCGCCAATTGGCGCCCACCGCCTTGCCGGTCAATTGCTCGGCCGCCTGGGCGATACCATCGAGGAAATAGGCGACGATCATCAACAGGTTCAGCAGCACGGCATTGGCCGACAGCGCCACCTCGCCCATGCGCGAGCCCTGCGCGGCGAACCAGGCATAGGCGCCCATCAAGGCGGCCGAACGGATCATCAGGTCGCGGCTCAGCCCGAACATGCGCTTGAGCGCCACCGCATCCATCAGTTCGCCCGGCGCGATATGACGCAGCACGGCGCCCAGGCCGCCATAGTGGCGCAGCAGCAGGCCCAGACCCACCGCCGCCGCCACCGCCTGCCCGATCACTGTGCCAACAGCCGCGCCCGGCACGCCCCAGCCCAGCCCATGCACGAACCAGATCGACAGCACGATATCGCAGCCATGCAGCAGCAATTGCAGCATCATGCCGGTCTTGGCCGCCGCCCTGCCATAGAACCAGCCGAGCAAGGCGTAGTTGATCAGCGAGAATGGCGCCGACCAGATGCGATAGTGGAAATAGTCCGCCAAAGCCGCCGAGGCCCCGGATTCCGGCGCCAGGAACCAGGTCGCCAGAAACAGGATCGGCCCGCCCAGCGCAATCATCAGCCCGCCGATACCCACGCCGAGCAGGATGGCCCGGCTCACATGCAGCAAGCCGTCGCGGCTGTCGCGCGCACCCACCGATTGCGCCGTCAGACCCGCCGTGCCGATGCGCAGGAAATAGGCCAGCGAGAAGATGATATCGAACAGCAGCGCGCCAAGCACCAGCCCGCCCAGCAACCCGGCATCGCCCAGCCTGCCGATGACGGTGATATCGACAATGCCCACCAGCGGCTCGGTGATGAAAGCCACCGACGCGGGCAGAGCGATTTTCCACACATCGGCATGACGCACGGTAAAGGGATATTGCGGACGGGGAGACATGGGAGGCGACTCGGGACCAGGGAGGAACCTGACCCTATCCACGCGGTCATTCCCGCGAAAGCGGGAACCTCTGTTGGCAATGCGGCGAAAGGAAACGGAGGTTCCCGCTTTCGCGGGAATGAGCGGTGGTTGTTGGGCACAATAGCTCACCCCACCCACCGGACCACCCCTCGCCCCTTGTGGGAGACGGGGCAATTTCCTCGTTCAGAGGAAATTGCGGGTGAGGGGGCTGAGCTCGCCCATGCTTCAATATCTGCGGATGCCTCGCAGCCCCCTCATCCGCCCTTCGGGCACCTTCTCCCACAAGGGGAGAAGGGAGAGCGGCGCGTGGGGCACCATCCTGCAACACCCACCGCGCGGATTCCTCCCCCCTTTTCAGGGGGAGGTCAGGAGGGGGTATCCTTCCTACCCCTCCACATCCATGGCAATCACCACATCCGCCCGATCCTGCGACAGGCACACGAGATCATAATTCGGCAAATCATTCCGCTCGATATGCGCCCGGTTACGCTCCTCGGTGAACAACCCTTCCTCGCCATGGCGCTTCAGCAGCCGCGCCTTCACCACTTCCCGCGGCACATCCACGAACACCGCATAATCCAGCAGCGGCTTCACCCCCGCCCATGGCCCCTCGGTCAGCAGCAGGTAATTCCCCTCGACCACCAGCACGCGCACTTCCGGGCCGACGGTGAAATCGTCCTCCACCACATCCTCGATCTTGCGCGAATATCCCGGCCCGCTGACCGCAGACGTCGCCACCTTGAGGTGATGCAGGAAATTGACGAATTCGGCGCCCTCGAATGTATGCGGCGCGCCCTTGTAGTCCACCTGCCCCAGGGCTTCGAGCTTGGCATGGCGCATATGGAAGCCATCCATCGGCACCAGAGCCGCACTGCCCGGATGAACGGCATTGAGCATGGTCACCATCTCCGCCGCCAGTGTCGACTTGCCGGCGCCCGGCCCGCCCGCCAGACCAATGGCGATGCGATGCTGCGCCCGGCTCTCCATGTCGAGAATATGCGGCACCAGCCGCGACAGCGCCTGTTGCGGCGTCAGATGCAGCCGCTCGGGCGCCATCAGCTTCTCTTGCTGACGCGAATGAGCAGCCAGATCGGCACGACCAGGGCCGCCCCGGTGAGGATATAGCCGCCAATGTCGCGGAACACGCCGAACCCGTCGCGCAGGGCTTCACGGAACAGAATAACCGTGCCGCGCACCAGCCCCTGCACATCGAGCCCGAAAACGCTCATGAAAACGCCGACCAGCAGCGAAATGAAGGCCAGCTTGATGATGACATTGATCGGGTGACCGCCAAAGAAGCGCTCGATACCGGAACGCCGCGTCTCGGTCTGGTGTTGATCGGCCATAGAGGCCTCCCTGTTGTGGTCCTGGGGGATCATATAGGGTGTTTGGCGATTTGCAGAAGGTGCGGCTGGTGGTTTTTAGGTTTGCGGATACCCCCTCCCAACCTCCCCCTGATAGGGGGAGGAGCCGCATCGGGGCTTTGGCACCATCTTGCCCCAATCACCGGCCGGATTCCTCCCCCTATCAGGGGGAGGCTAGGAGGGGGTATCCATGAAAGACTCTCCCCTCAACCCCATCATATCAGACTGGTTCACTCGCAAGCACTGGTCCCCCCGCCAGCATCAGCTCGACGTGCTCGCCTCCTGGCATGCCGGCGCCTCGGCTTTGCTCATCGCCCCCACCGGCGCGGGCAAGACTCTGGCCGGCTTTCTGCCTACCCTCACCGACCTCGCCGACGGCACGTTCGACGGCCTCCACACGCTCTACATTTCCCCGCTCAAGGCGCTGGCGGTGGACGTGCAGCGCAATCTCAACGCGCCCATTCTTGAAATGGGTTTGAAGATATCAGCCGAAACCCGCACCGGCGACACGCCCGCCTCCAAGCGCGCCCGCCAGCGCAGCAAGCCGCCCAATATCCTGCTCACCACGCCCGAGCAGCTCTGCCTGCTCATCAGCCATCCCCATGCCGACCTGTTCTTCGGCTCGCTCCGCCGCATCGTCCTCGATGAACTGCACGCTCTGGTCACCTCCAAGCGCGGCGAACTTCTGTCGCTGGCCCTCGCCCGTATCACCCGCCTTGCCCCAAACCTCCAGATCACCGCCCTCAGCGCCACCGTTGCCCGACCCGACCTGCTGCGCGACTGGATCGCCAGGCCGGTGCCGGACAAGCCCACCCATCTGCTGACCGCCTCGGGCGGCGCCCCGCCCGTCCTCGAAATTCTCGAAACCGAGCAGGTCCTGCCCTGGGCCGGGCATTCGGCCAATTACGCCCATCGCGACCTCTACGAGGTCATCAAGCGCCACAAGACCACGCTCTTGTTCGTCAACACACGATCCCAGGCCGAAATGCTGTTTCAGGGCCTGTGGGCCGTCAATGACGACATGCTGCCCATCGCCCTGCATCACGGCTCGCTCTCCGTCGAGCAGCGCCGCAAGGTGGAAAGCGCCATGGTGGCCGGCAATCTCAAGGCCGTGGTCTGCACCTCGACGCTCGATCTCGGCATCGACTGGGGCGATGTCGATCTGGTCGTGCAGGTCGGCGCCCCCAAAGGGTCGTCGCGCATGCTGCAGCGCATCGGCCGCGCCAATCACCGGCTCGACGAACCCTCCAAGGCCGTGCTGGTCCCGTCCAACCGTTTCGAAGTGCTCGAATGCGAAGCCGCGCTCGAAGCCGTCGCCGAAAACCATCAGGACAGCGAAGACCCGGTCTCGGGCGGCTATGACGTTCTCGCCCAGCACGTGCTCGGCATGGCCTGTGCCGGCCCCTTTGCCGCCGACGACCTCTATGACGAAATCCGCCACGCCTGGCCCTATCGCGACCTGCCACGAGGGCAGTTCTATCGCGTGCTCGATTTCGTCGCCACCGGCGGCTACGCCCTGCGCGCCTATGAGCGCTATGCCCGGCTCAAGCCCACCGATGACGGCAAGTGGCGCGTCGCCAATCCGCAGGTGGTCCAGCAATACCGGCTCAATATCGGCACCATCATCGAAGAACCCATGGTACGCGTCCGCCTCATCCGCCAGCGCGGCCTCAAGAAGGGCCAGAGCAACAGCCCCATCGGGGCCGGCGGGCGCGTGCTGGGCGAGATGGAGGAATATTTCTTCGGCACGCTGCTGCCCGGCGACACCTTCATGTTCGGCGGCGAAATCGTCGCCTTCGAGGGCATGCGCGACAACGAGGCCTTCGTCTCCCGCGCCCCGGCCAGCAATCCAAAAATTCCGAGCTATATGGGCGGCAAGTTCCCGCTCTCGACCTATCTGGCCGAGCGCGTCCGTCGCATCATGGATAGTCCGGACGAATGGAAGAAACTGCCCGACCAGGTCGAGATGTGGCTCCGCCTGCAGCGCGACGTCTCCGTCCTGCCCAAACGCGACAGCCTGCTGGTCGAAACCTTCCCGCGCGGCGCCCACAATTACCTGGTCTGCTACCCCTTCGAAGGCCGCCTGGCCCACCAGACGCTCGGCATGCTGCTCACCCGCCGGCTGGAGCGCGCCCGCGCCCGCCCGCTCGGCTTCGTGGCTTCGGAATATGCCCTGGCCATCTGGGGCCTGGGCGATCTCTCGGCGCTGATCCGCACCGACAGGCTGTCGCTCGACGACCTCTTCTCCGAGGACATGCTGGGCGACGATCTTGAAGCCTGGCTCGATGAATCCGCCCTGATGAAGCGCACCTTCCGCAACTGCGCCATCATCTCCGGCCTCATCGAGCGCCGCCATCCCGGCAAGGAGAAATCCGGCCGGCAGATCACCATGAGCTCTGACCTCATCTATGACGTGCTCTACCAGCACGAGCCCGACCACATCCTCATCCAGGCCACACGCCGCGACGCCGCCCGCGGCCTGCTCGATATCGAGCGCCTCGGCGACATGCTGCGCCGCATCCGCAACCACATCGTCCACCAGCCCCTGGCGCAAATTTCGCCGCTCGCCGTCCCAGTCATGCTCGATATCGGCAAGGAGCCGATTTTCGGCGAAGGCCGCGAATCGGCTATGGCTGATGCCGCAGATGAACTGATGCGGGAAGCCCTAGGGCAAAGTTGAATCAAGCACTCTCTAGAGCCGAGGTCACGGAGACGCCGATCTTGCGCTTTGCCGGCCACAATTTCGAACCCCTGCCCTCGGGCGCGCTCTATTGGCACAACCAACAGACCCTTTTGGTTGCCGACCTGCATTTCGAAAAAATGGCGAGCTTCGCGCGTCGCGGGCAGATGCTGCCACCCTATGATACCGGCCTCACTCTGGCTCGTCTCGAGGCCGACCTGCGCCGCACCGGCGCCGCCCGGCTGCTCTCGCTCGGTGACACGTTCCATCGCGTCGATGCTAGCAGTCTGTTAACACTAGCGGACCGAATGAGACTCGATGCGGTCACCGAAATGGTCGATTGCATCTGGCTGTCAGGCAATCACGATCCGGCCCCGCATGCCATCGGCGGCACCTGCCTGCCGCGGCTGGAACTGGCCGGATTGACCTTCACCCATGAGCCGGAACGCGGCACAACCGGCCTTGTTGCCGGCCATCTGCACCCGGCGGCGCATGTCTTTTTCCAGGGCCGCTCCACCCGCCGCCCCTGCTTCGTCCACGATAACAGGCTCTTGATTCTCCCGGCCTACGGGGCCTCCACGGGGTCGCTCAATATTTTATCCCCGGCGTTTTTCGGCCTGCTAAACTGGCCCTCGGTCGAGGTGACCATGTTGGGGAAGGACCGGACTTATCCGGTGAGCCCGAAGCGGCTTGTCCGGGGCTAGCGCCTGAACAGCACGCCACCGAGCCAGCCGGTGAACAGCGCCAGGATGACGCAGACCAGCCCGTAGAAAAACGGCTGCTGCACCGCCGATTGCGCCAGAAACCGCTCGAAACCGATCTTGCGCACCGCAAAACCTTCGGATTTGCGGGCAACGATTTCGCCATTCTTGAACACATAGGTCAGGGCGATATAGGGCCCCGGCGGCGCGTTGCTGGGCAGGGTCAGCCGGGCCGAATAGAAATTGTCGGCCGGGAAGTTGACGCCGTTTTCCTGTACGCCGAACAGGCCCTGCTCGGTCATCAGCCGCACCAGTTCGCGGCCGAAGATAGCGCCCTTCCACCAGTCGCTGCCGCTGGCTGCCAGGGTATGGGATTCGGGCAGGATGAGGTTGGTGGTCAGCGTGGTGACATCGGTGATGTCAGTCAGCCTGCCGCTCGACAGGACGTGGAAATAGCTCGGGAAATTGGTGAATTCGACCTGGTCGGTATTGAGCCAGATGCCCAGCACATTGTTCATCTTGCGGGCAACGCGGTTCTGCGTTGGCCCGAGCACGACCACGACGACATGGAACGGGCCGGTGACGAATTTGTCGGTCGAGCCGGCATCGGGAATGATGGTGCCGAAAAAGTTCATGCGCTCGCCGGCAAAGCTCGACGTGATCTCGATGGTCTCGTTGGAGACCTGCGACACCAGCCGCTCGGCCTGGGCCGGCGCGGCGAGCACAAAAAGGCAGACGAGCAGGGCCAGCAGCCGGCTCATTGCGCCCCCCCGGTCACCGCCATGGAGAACACATCGGCCGGCGCCAACACCAGCGACAGGCCGAAGCGGATGGCGACGGCCAGCACCAGCAGAGCCAGTAGCCCGCGCAACTGTTCGCCGCGCAGATATTTGCCCGCGGAAGCGCCGAACTGGGCACCGGCCGTGCCGCCGACCATCAGGCAGAAGGCGAGCAATATATCGACGCTCTGGCTCTGCACGGCATGCAGGATCGTCGTGGCCGCCATCATCGCCACCACCTGCGCCAGCGAGGTGCCGATGACAACATTGCCGGGCACACGCAGCAGATAGACCAGTGCCGGCACCATGATGAAGCCGCCGCCGACACCGAGGAGCGAGCCGACAAAGCCGATGAAGAGGCCGATGATCAGCACCGGCAGGACGCTGATATAAAGCCGCGATTTCTTGAACCGCACCCGCATGGGCAGGCCGTGGATCCAGTTGTGCTGGTTGGGCAGGCGCTCGCGCACCACCACGCCTTTTCGCTGCTTGAGGATGGCGCGGGTGGATTCTACCAGCATCAGCACGCCGACCGAGCCGAGCAGCACCAGGAAGCCCAGCGAAATTACCAGGTCGAGCTGGCCGGCATCGCGCAGTAGCGCAAACATGGCCACGCCACCGAAGGCCCCGAGCACGCCCGACAGCACCAGGTAAAGCGCCAGATGAAGGTCTATGGCGCCACGTCGGTAATGCGCCAGCGCCCCCGAGGTCGAAGCCGCCACCACCTGCCCGGTGACCGAAGCCACCGCTACCGGGGCCGGTACGCCGGAGAAAATCAGCAGCGGCGTCAGCAGGAAACCACCGCCGACCCCGAAGAGCCCGGACAGGAAACCGACCGCCCCTCCGATCCCCACGAGAAAGAAGAGGTTCACGGACAACTCGGCGATCGGCAGATAGACCTGCAAGACCCTGATCCGTTTGAAAATGACTACGCCGCACGACCTTACAGGCCGTCCGTCAACAATAGGTCAAGACTTCCGGCGCAGCGGAAGCTCATCACGGCACGGGATTAGGGCCAGGGTCGGGCCCTGTCAAACGACAGTTCGGTGTCAGACGATGGTCAGACGGGCTGGCTGCCCAGCACGGCGAGCAGGCGGGGATTGACGGCGCCGCTTTCGCTCATCCCGGTGCCCCGCTCGAACGCCTTGATGGCCTCGGCTGTCTTGGGGCCGGGCAGGCCATCGGGCGTGCCGACATCGAAGCCGAGCTTGTCGAGCACCATCTGCACCTTGGAGATCACATCCTTGGTGGTGATGGTCTCGCCCGGATCGAAGCTGGTGGACCAGGTGCCCAAAGGCGCGAAATTGGCCGCCAGGTCGATCGGTTCGGCCTGCCACTGGGCCAGTTCGCCCGTGACACGGTCCACCGCTTCGGCGGTCAGCGACTTGGCGATATCGTCGCGGGCCTTGGCCGCATCGCCGTCGCCATTGCGGGCGGCCAGCGAGAACCATTTATAGGACTGCTCGAAATCCTGCTCCACGCCCAGCCCGCGGGCATAGAGCATGCCGAGGTTGAACTGGCTGTCGGTCATGCCGCGCGCGGCCGCCTGGGCGAACCATTCGGCCGCCGATTCGAATTCCTGGTCGCCCAACTGCCCGCCGGCATAGAGCGCGGCCAGATTGTGCATGGCCATGCGGTTGCCAGCCTCGGCGCCGCGCTGGTACCACAGCTTGGCGACCTCGAAATCCTTGTCCACACCCTGCCCGGCTTCATAGAGATTGCCGATGCGGTATTGCGCCGGCACGAAGCCCTGCGCGGCGGAGCGCTCGTACCACTTGGCCGCCTCGGGATAATTCTGGGTGACGGCGCGGCCTTCGGTATAGATGGCGCCGATTTCGAACTGGGCGCGGGCGTCACCATCAGCGGCAGCCTGGCGCAGTTCGAGCGGGCCAACGCCCTCGGGCGGCAGCTCGAATGTCTCGACGGCAGCCGCATCGCGGTCGATGCTGCCGGTGACATCAGGGACAATATCGGTTGGAATATCGGCCGGCGCGGCCTCTATCCCGCCGCTGGTCAGCGCCATGAGCGAAGGGGGCATCGGCGTGGCGACGACGGGCCTGGTGAAGCTCATCGGCTGGCCGGGATTGATCGAAGCGGTGGCGTTGCTGTCGATCATGTCGATGGCGCGCGGCTCGGGCCGGACCAGGGACACATCGTCGGTCGCCGCCGGCTCAGCCGAAGGCTGCTCGGTCTCGGCGACGGGCGGGGCCGCGGGCGCGGGGGTCGGCGCCGTGCGCTGCATGACCAGGTTGAGCGCCAGCATGGATACGGCCACCAGCGTCGCCGCCAGCAGCAATGGGCGGCGGTGCCGGGTCAGGAAGCTCTGCCGCGGTTCGGCCAGCGCATCGCTATCGGCGCCCAGTGTCGGCGCCACGGGCGGAAGCTCGTCGGCCTTGGCCTTCTTCTGCTTTGCCGGCTTGACGGGCTTGGCGGGTTTTTCGGCCTTGGGCGCAGGCGGAACGGCCTCGTCACCCGCAGGCGCCGCAGCGGCGGAACCGGGCTTTACCCGGGCCAGAGCGCGGCTGATCAACGAATTGCTGGAGACGGCAGGCGTGACCGCTTCCTGCCGCGCGCGCTGGGCCCGGCGGGCCGCGGCGACGAACGTGCTGGTGCTGCTCTGGCTGACCGACGTTTCGACCTGCGGCGCCGCATTCACGGGCGGTGCCGCGAACGGATCGGCACCAGTAGTGGCAAAGCTCGATTGCGGACGCGGCGGCCGCTCGACGCTGCTCGGATCGAAGGCGGGGCGATTGCCGACCGGCGCATCCGCCGGTGCCGATACCGCCTTGCGGGCGATGGCGGTCTGGGCATCGAGCGCAGCGCGGACAGGGCCGGCATGCTTGAAGCCGGGATCAACCAGCGGCGCCTCATCGCCCGGATTGGCGGGCATGGCATCGCTTCTCGCGGCGGATTTCGGACCGGCCAATGCCGTCAGCATCGTGTCGAGACGGGCCTGGTCGCCGTCGGTGCGAACGGGTTCGGCCAGCTTGGCCGCAGGCGCGGAAGCGGCCTGCTCCTTGCGCGCCGTCAGGGCGGCTTCGAGCCGCGCCAGGCGTTCGGCGGTATCCTTGCCGGCGGTATTGAACAGCGCGGCCATGCGCTGTTCCAGCGCCGCCATGCCCTCTTCGCTCATGCCGCCAGCGGCGGCGGGGGTAGACTTGGCCACTGCCTCGGAAGCGCGTTCGGCCACCAGGGTGGCAAGCGTCTCGTAATCCGGCGTCTTGCCGGCCGATTTGATCAGGCCGGTCAGCCGGTCCTCGATGCTCTTGAGGCTGTCGGGGCCGAACATGGCGACCGGGGCCGGTGCCTTGCGGGTCACGGCATCGCTGGTGCGCTCGGCCACCAGGGTGGCCATGGCCTCGATATCGGTAGCATCAGCCTGGCTGGAATAGAGCTTGGCGAGGTCGTTGAGCTGGCTGCCGGTCTCGTCCATGCGGGTCATCAGCAGCTTGAGCTGGCTTTCGACCTGGGCGGTATCGGCCGGCGCCATGCGGTCGGCCAGAGCCTCGATCTGGCTTTCGATGCGCAGGAAGCGCGGCTCCATGCCGGCCATGACGGCATCGCGCAGCGAGGCGATATCCTGCTTGAGGCCGGCGACGTCACCATTGGCAGTGTCGAAATTGCCGATGCGGGAGGCGAGGGCATCGACCTTGGCGACCAGCGTGCCGGGCGCGGCTTCGCCCTCTTTCATCGCCTGGGTAAAGGCGGCCATTTCGCTGGTCAGCCGCTCGAAATCGCCCGAGGACAGGGCAACATTCTTTTCGATGGCGTCGATGCGATCATAGACGTTGCGGACGCTTTTCTCGATGGACTGCATGGCCGGGGCCAATGCCGAGCCGCCTTCGGGCTCGCCGGCCTCGCGCGCCAGATCGTGTTCCATCTGCCGGGCCTGCAATTCGGCCAGCGTGCTGACCGTGGCCGAAACGTCATCGAGCCGCTTGTTGATGGCCGAGAGGTCCACACGCGACCCGCCTTCGATCAGCGCGGCCAGTGCACCGATCTGGGATTCGAGGCGCTTGACCTGGCCGGTTTCGCCGACGGCGCCAGCCAGCAATTCCACCACATGGGTCAACTGCTCGACCTGGGCGGCGACCTCGTGCACGCTGCCACTGCCGCGCTGCGACTTGAGATCGCCTTCGAGGCGTTCGAGACGCCCGGAGAGCCCACCGACCAGCGCGCTCAGCTCGCGGAATTCGGGCATATCGGCGGCGCGGCGACCCAAAGCGGCGGCGGGCGCCGACATCTGGCGGCCACGGATTTCGGCAATGGCGCTGCTCAGCTCGTCATGATCATGGCCGATCGCGCCCATATCGTCGCGCTCGGTGAAGCGGTCGACGGCGCGCTTGACGGTGCGCAAGGCCTCGCGGCGGCGCATGGCCGGTTCGGGCCGGACGACCTGATCGCGCAGATTGCGCACGCGGCGGGTCAGGCCGGACAGAGCCGGCTCGGCCCTGTCGTCATCGACGTAATGGCCTTCGACCTGATCGAGCAGGGCAACCAGTTCGCCACGCAGAGCCTGCCATTCGCCGGGCTGCGGTTCCGTTGCGGGCTCGGGCATATCCGGAAATTGGTAGGCGCGGGCCATGGTCAGTCCCTGTCATGAAAGGCGGTCCCCTCGCGATTCAACACGAAGGTATGACGGTCACTCTTGGGAAAACATGGTAAAGAACCCGTTAAGTATTGCCGCAATATGCAAGAGCCATAGGCTGAAAGACCTGATTTCGTAGTGATACGAAGCTGGCGATTCGGAACTTTTGCGTATGCCGTTGAGGAGCTGTCTGCCGTCATGACCCGCCGCCGCATCATCATCGTCGACGATCATCCGCTGTTCCGGGCGGCGCTGCGGCAGACCCTGTCGGGGGCGACGCCACGGTCAGCGTCGAGGAAGCCGGCGATCTCAACGGGCTCAGCGCCGCGCTCGATGCCGACCGCGACTGCGACCTCGTGCTGCTCGATCTCAACATGCCCGGCGTGCGCGGCTTTTCCGGGCTGCTGCTGCTGCGGGCACAATATCCCGATATTCCTGTCATGATCATCTCGGCCGTCGAGGATGGCACCGTGGTGCGCCGCGCGTTCGAACTGGGCGCCGCGGGCTATCTTCACAAGTCCGTGGGGCCGACCGAAATCCGCCGCGCCATCGAGACGGTGCTGTCGGGCGAAGTCTTCGTGCCGGAAGGCACCTCGCTGGGCGGCGACGACGATCACACCGCGCTGATGCGCCGACTCTCGACCCTGACGCCGCAGCAGGTGCGTGTGCTGATGATGCTCAGCGACGGGCTGATGAACAAGCAGATCGCTTATGAGCTCTCCATCTCGGAAGCCACCGTCAAGGCGCATGTCTCGGCGATCCTGCAGAAGCTGGACGTAGACAGCCGCACCCAGGCGGTGATCGCGGCGGCCCGCATCGAGGACGGCCAGTTCGAGGCGCTGTTCTCGATCGGGGGCGAGAAGGCCTAGCCTGGACTCCCGGAAACCTCATTGTAAGCTTGTCGAACCACGAGGTTGAGCGAGTGGAGCTGTCGCGCCACGCCCTCGTGGTTCGAGGCTCGCAAAGGGCTCGCACCTCACCATGAGGGCTACTGGGAGACTCGGCGTATCAACAGCCCTCATGGTGAGGCGGGAGCGCAGCGACCCTCGAACCACGAGGGCGTGGCACCGGCTCACCCAGCCAGCGTCGCCCGGCCCCTAGCCCAGTCATCCGTCTTCGTCCCCACCAATTCCCCGATATTGGTCTTGCCCTCTGCCCGCACCGCGGCCACCATCCCGCGCTTGAGGCGGTCGAGCAGGTCGAGGCCGCCGAAGACCATGGCCGAATAGAGCTGGATGGCATTGGCGCCGGCCTCGATCTTGGCCAGGGCCGATTGTGGTGAATGGATGCCGCCGACGCCGATAAGGGGCAGCGTGCCGACGCGCTGGCGTATCTGGGCGAGGCGCTGGGTCGAGAGATCGAACAGCGGCTTGCCGGAAAGGCCGCCGGTTTCATCGGCATTTTCGAGGCCCGCAACCGCATCGCGGGTGATGGTGGTGTTGGAGACGATCAACCCATCGAGATCGGTGGCCAGCACGACCGAGGCAATGGCGTCGAGCGCTGCCTCGTCGAGATCGGGGGCGATCTTGAGGAAGACCGGCACGCGGGTTTTCGCCTTGGCGCGGGCGGCCAGCACTTCACCGAGCAGGCGGCGCAGGGCCTCGTCGGCCTGCAGGTTGCGCAGGCCGGGCGTATTGGGCGAGGAGACGTTGACGGTGAGATAGTCGGCCAGGTCGGCGAAGCGCTTCACCCCCAGCACATAGTCAGCCACGAAATCCTGGCTGTCCCTGTTGGCGCCGATATTGACACCCAGCGCCGCCGGGATGCGCTGGCCCTTGAGCCGCGCAAAGACCGCATCGTGGCCTTCATTGTTGAAGCCCATGCGGTTGATCACGCCCTCTGCCGTGCCGACGCGGAACAGACGCGGCTTGGGATTGCCCGCCTGCGGGCGCGGGGGTGACGGTGCCGATCTCGACCATGCCGAAACCCAGCAGTGCCAGAGGACGAGGCACTTCGGCATTCTTGTCGAAGCCGGCGGCCATGCCGAAGGGATTGGTGAGTTCGAGCCCGCACAGGCTGGTGTGCAATTCGGCGCCATCAGGGTGGCTCTGCTCGGGCGCCAGGCCGAGGCGCAGGGCGGTGATCGTCGCGCCATGGGCCGTCTCGGGATCCATCTTCAGCAGGGTTTGCTGGGTGAGGCCCGACAGGGCCGGAATGCGCAGCAGGGGGGAGAGTGCGGAGAGGATCATCGCACCGCCTCGGGCAGGGTGCAGACACCATCGGCGGTCACCCTTAGCGGCGCCTCCCAGGCAATGGCCGCTATCTTGAGCGGGCCGCCATAGAGATGAGGGAAGAGCGCGCCGCCGCGCGAGGGCTCCCAGACCAGATCGGCGCCGAGATCAGCGCTGCGCACCGCCAGCAGCACCAATCCGCTTTGCCCGGCGAAATGCAGGCGCAGCGTTTCGGCCAGTTGGTCGGCCGTGGAAAAGTGCATGTAGCCATCCGTGGCGTCGATGGGCATGCCGGCAAAGCCGGCGCCATTGCGTGCAGGCGCGAAGGCCGCTTCGGTGGCGATCTTGTAGACGAATTCAGGGGTGCTCATGGCCGCGAACCTAATGGCGCACGCAGGAGGCCGCAAGCGGAGGGCGGCCCTTTACAAGACAAAGTTGGGACGTTAAAAAGATAGGACTTAATTCCATCAATAAGATATATTTCCTTATCAGGTTATTGCCATGCTGTCACACAGAGCTATCTGGGACGGGATCGACGCCCTCGCGCGCCGCCATGGCCATTCGGTCTCGGCGCTGGCGAAACTCGCCGGGCTCGACGCCACTGCCTTCAACGTCTCCAAGCGCGTCAGCAAGGACGGGCGGGAGCGCTGGCCCTCGACCGAGAGCATTTCCAAAATCCTGGAAGCCACGGGGGAGAGCTTCGATTCCTTCCTCACCGGTACGGGCGCCTTCCTGCAGCTCAACGACAACCTGCCCAACCGCACCGTGCCGCTGCTCGGTCTGGCGCAAGCCGGCTCGGGCGGATTCTTCGATAGCGCGGGTTTTCCGGCCGGCCAGGGCTGGGACGAAATCGCCCTGCCCTCGCCCGGCGAAGGCGGCATCTATGCACTCGAAGTGCAGGGCGATTCCATGGAGCCGCTCTATCGCGAAGGCGACCGCATCGTCGTCTCGCCCACCGAGCAGGTGCGACGGGGCGATCGCGTCGTGGTCAAGACGCGCGATGGCGAGGTGATGGCCAAGATCCTGCATCGCCAGACCGGCAAGCAGATCGAGCTTCACTCCATCAACCCGGCCTATGAGCCGCGGCTGTTCGAGCTCAGCGATATTGAATGGATCGCCCGCATCATCTGGGCCAGCCAATGACAAGCATCGCCGTCGTCAGCACGCCCGATGTCGATGACCTGACCGCCCTGCGCCACGCCCTCTGGCCCCATGGCAACATTGCCGAGTATCGCGCCGAAGTTGTTGCGGCGCTGGCTTCAGGCAAAGGGCTCGCGCTGATCGCCCGCGACGACCATGGCCGGGCGGTGGGGTTTGCCGAGGCCAGCGTCCGCCATGACTATGTCAACGGCTGCGATACTACCCCAGTGGCTTTTCTCGAAGGCATCTATGTCGATCCCGGCCACCGCCGCACGGGGCTGGCGCGGCGGCTGGTGGCAGCCGTTGAAGCGTGGGCGCGACAACAGGGCTACCGTGAGCTCGCCTCCGACGCCGCCATCGACAACAGCGTCAGCCACGCCATGCATAACGCGCTCGGCTTTGTGGAAACCCGGCGCGTCGTGTTTTTCCGCAAGGTGCTGGGCTGACGGGCGCTACCAGTCGGCCGGTGCAGGCAAGGATTTGTCGGCTTCGCAGGTGGAAAGCGGCAGGCGCTTGCTGGTGCCGATAGCCAGCACCCGGCCTTCATCGGGGTCGGTGGAGACGGTC
Organism: Devosia ginsengisoli; assembly: GCF_007859655.1. Lineage (NCBI taxonomy): Bacteria > Pseudomonadati > Pseudomonadota > Alphaproteobacteria > Hyphomicrobiales > Devosiaceae > Devosia > Devosia ginsengisoli. Next base: position 4,415,425 of record NZ_CP042304.1, on the reverse strand, counting down.
AGGCAGGCGCAGCCATGGCCGTAATAGCTGCCCGTCGAGACGAACTCGTCCGCATCGAAAGCGGGCACCCGATCCATGACAGCGGTGGCAACGGGATTGTCGTCACCCTGGCTCGACAGGGTCCAGCTGCGATCCCGGTCGACCAGCCACCAATTGCCCGGCGTCGGATTGGCCAGCCAGCCGCAGCGCCGCTCGAACGCGCCAGCCGGTTCGGCGCAACGGACCATGGGAAGTGCCGACCCCATGCCGAAGCCTTCGGGGTGGTAGACCAGCAGGTCGCGGGCCGCGATATATTCGTAGTTGGAGACTTCGCCTTCCTGACGGAAGTGAATGGTGCCATCGGCACCATTCTCAGGCGAGAAGAACACGTCGTCGATGCGGCCATCGGCATAGACCAGCGTGGTGGCCGAGATCACCATGGGCGCCCCCACCGTGTCGCAGGCCTGGTCCCCGCCCACCCATTTGCCCTGGATGGATCCGGGGATGTCATCGGCAGCGGCATAGGCAGGCATGCTCAATGCCAGAAGCAGGAAAACAGCAAGAAACCGCAAGGAAATCTCCTTAGTTTCAGCCGGCCTTGACGAACTTCCCGGCCAGCGCATCCTCGATCAGCTTGCGCGTATTGTCGATGCCATAAAGCGCGGCGAAAGACCCGAAGCGCGGACCGCGCTCCTGCCCGATCAGCACAGAATAGAGCATCTGGAAGAACTCGACGGAGACGCCCGGGCCGCCGGTGGGGCTCTTTTTGGTGTGGTCCTGATACCGCTCGATAGTCCGCGCCACGTCAAGCGCCGCATTCTGGATGGTTTCGTTGGTGGCGTCATCAGGCAGGGCAGCAAAGGCCTCCGAGAGCGCCTCGAGCGCGCCGCGTTCCACCTCATCGGGCGCGCGATAGGTCTTCTGCACGAAGTCGCGGAAATAGCGAATGGCGTAGCCGACAAGCGCATCCAGATGCGGATGCGTCTGCGGCGACACGCCGGGCGCATAGGCGGAGATATAGCCCCACATCACATCAGGCGTTTCCGGATTGGAAGCCGTCGCAAGGTTCAACAACAGCGCAAAGGTAACCGGCATGTCGACTTCCGGCACCTTGCCATAGTGGACATGGAATGCCGGATTCTCCAGGCGCGCGGCAGTGTCCTGCTTCTGGTAGGCCGCGACATGCGCGAAATATTCGTCGACCGCCCGCGGGATGACGTCGAAATGCAGGCGCTTGGCCGTGCGCGGCTTCTGGAACATGTAGAGCCCCAGGCTCTCATTGCCCGCATAGGTCAGCCATTCGTCGATGGTCAGCCCATTGCCCTTGGACTTGGAAATCTTCTGGCCCTCGGCATCGAGGAACAGCTCGAACACATAGTGCTCGGGCGCCTTGCCGCCGAGGATTTCGCAGATCTTGTCATAGACATGGGCGTTGGTCTGGTGGTCCTTGCCGAACATCTCGAAATCGACGTCGAGCGCAGCCCAGCGCATGCCGAAATCGGGCTTCCACTGCATCTTCACATGCCCGCCGGTGACCGGCAGAGTGGTGTCGCTGCCGTCTTCGTCGGCAAAGGTCACCGTGCCGTTTTTGGCATCGACTTCCTTCATCGGCACATAGAGCACGCGGCCTGATATCGGCGAGATCGGCAGGAAGGGGCTGTAGGTGGCCTGGCGTTCGGCGCCGAGCGTGGGCAGCATCACTTTCATGATATCGTCGTAGCGCTCGGCGGCACGCAGCAGCACGGCGTCGAACTTGCCCGACCTGTAATAGTCGGTGGCGCTGGCGAATTCGTAGTTGAAGCCGAACGTGTCGAGGAAGCGGCGCAGCATGGCATTGTTATGCGCGCCGAAGCTGTCGAACTCGTTGGTCCACGGATCAGGCACCGAGGTCAGCGGCTTTTGCAGATGCGGCTCCATGGCCTCCTTGGAGGGCACGTTGTCGGGAATCTTGCGCATGCCGTCGAGGTCATCGGAAAAGCAGATGAGCCTTGTCGGAATCTGGTCGCGGGTCAGCAGGCGAAAGGCCGTGCGCACCATGGTGGTACGCGCGACTTCGCCGAAAGTGCCGATATGGGGCAGACCCGAGGGGCCATAGCCGGTTTCGAACACAGCTTCGCCCTTGCCCGATTTCTCCAGGCGCTTGACCAGTTTCCTTGCTTCCTCAAACGGCCAGGCGCGGGCAGTCTGGGCGGCGTCGAAGAACGCGGGATCGAGCGGGGGCAACGGAGCGGGCGACAAGGTCAGGCCTTTCAGGGAGAAGGAGTGTCGGGTGTGTTGCATTCCGACGCGCCAACGTCAACGTTTTCGGGGGCCGATGCTTGCCAATGCCGCCCGACGCGCCTAGCTATCGAGGCACAGAACAGCCTGGGAAACGCCTGATGTCCAATGCCGCCCACGACGCCCTCATCCACCTGATGATTGTCGCCGCCTCGTCCGACAGCGCCATGACGGAAAGGGAACTGGTTCGCATCCAGGCGCTAATCGGTCGGTTGCCGGTGTTCGAGGGATTCGACAAGACCCGGCTGGCCGTGGTTGCTAATGCATGCGCCGACAAGCTCAACGGCCCGGGCGGACTGGACCAGGTGATCGATGACGCCATCGCCGTCTTGCCGGTCAAGCTGCAGGACACGGCCTATGCCGTGGCGGTGGAGGTGGCGTCGGTCGACCTGCATCTCGAGCAGGAGGAGCTGCGCTTCCTCGAATTGCTGCGCGACAAGCTGACCCTCGACCGGCTGACCACGGCCGCCATCGAGACGGCGGCGCGGGCGCGGCATCGGCGCATGCCGAACTGAACCAAGCGCCCGGCGCATGGAAACGTCGCTCTATCAGCCGGTCAAGGCGTTCCTCGAAGCGGCCGGCTATGAGGTCAAGGGCGAGGTTGGCGCCTGCGACCTGGTCGGCCTCAGCCCTTCCGATCCACCCGTCGTGGTGGTCTGCGAGCTCAAGCTCACCTTCAACCTCGAACTGGTGCTGCAGGCAGTCGATCGCGCCGCTATCGCCGACGAGGTCTGGATTGCCGCCAGGATGTCCAAGGGCAAGGGCCGCGAGACCGACAAGCGCTATCGCAATCTCTGCCGCCGACTGGGCATCGGCATGCTTGCCGTGTCCGATCTGGGCGATGTCAGCGTCATCGTCAGTTCCATCGCGCCCATGCCGCGCACCAATCCCAAGCGCCGGTCGCGCCTGGTGCGGGAGCATCAACGCCGGCGCGGCGATCCTGCCCTGGGCGGCAGCACCAGAACGCCGATCATGACGGCGTATCGGCAGCAGGCGCTGATCTGCGCCGAGGCGCTATTGGAAGGCCCGCTCCGCCCGCGGGATATAAGACCCGCCGCGCCCGATGCTGGCAAGATCCTGCTCGGCAATGTCTATGGCTGGTTCGAGCGCGTCAGCAACGGCATCTATCAATTGACCGAGACGGGCCGCCTGGCGGTCATGCAACACCGTGCGCTTCGCCTTGCGGCTCAATAGAACCCCACCGGGAACCAGCGCAGGTAGAGTTCGTCCAGCGCGCCATTGCCCTTGAGCTTGACCAGAGCCCAATCGATGGCGTGGCGCACGGCATCATTCCCCGGAGGGACGGCGACGGCGAGGCCTTCGCCGAACAGGTTCGGACGGAAATAGGGTTGGCCGGCAAAGCCGCAGCAGCTGAGATTTTCGTTGAGCCAGAACGAGGCGCGCATGGCGTCGCCGAAAAACGCGTCGGCCTCGCCCTTTTCTACCGCTTCGAGCGCGGCGATCTCGCTGTCGAAGCGCGCGACCTCGGCCTCGGGCAGATAGCGGGTGACGAAGGTTTCGTGCGCGCTGCCGCGGCGTACCGCAATGGTTTTGCCCGCCAGCGCATTGGCATCGAACAGGCCGATATCGGCGGCGCGGGTCACGAAGCGGCCGGGCAGTGCCAGATAGGTGGCGGAGAAATCGAACAGCGCGCCGTTTTCGTCACTCATCGCCAGCCCGGCGATCAGCGCATCGCCCTGGCCTTCGCCGAGGGCGCTTGCCGCCTGCTCCCAGGGCCAGGCCTGGATGGTGCAGGCGACATTGACCTCGGCGCAGATGCGCTTGGCCAGATCGACATTGAAGCCGATCAGCTCACCCCCGGCATCGCGGAAGTTGAAGGGCGGAAAGTCGGCCGTGGTCAGGAAGCGAATGGCCGGCACCGGCGTCAGGCTGGGCAGGATTTCGCGGGCGCTGGGGTCGGAATGGTAGGGCAGTGACTGGGCGAAGGCGGGGGTGGCGAGGAGGGTGAGGGCCAAGGCAGCGGCCCTTAGCCAAATCCTACCCCCACCCTCATTCCCTCCCCACAAGGGGGAGGGAAACCTGCGCAGCAATCGGCTGAGATATCCGCGCTCAATCTCGAATCTCGCCCATGCGCCTCCCTCCCCTCGATGGGGAGGGAATGAGGGTGGGGTGGGGCCGCGCGCGCCGAACAGCTTCATTCCGCTAAACCTGATCCAGCCCATACATCAGATCGGCAATCAGGTCGTCGGGGTTTTCCAGTCCCACCGACAGGCGCAGCAGGCCGGGGGTGACGCCGGTTTCGAGACGGACGTCCTCGGTAAAGCGGGCGTGGGTGGTGGTGCGCGGATGGGTGATGAGCGACTTGGCATCGCCCAGATTGTTGGAAATCAGGATCACCGCCAGGCTATCCGACAGGGTGAAGGCTCCTTCCTGGCCGCCCTTGACGTCGAGGGCGATGATGGTCGAGCCGCGCTGCATCTGGCGCCTGGCCAGCTCATATTGCGGGTGGCTGGGGTGGTGCGGATAGATGACCCTGTTGATCTTGGGATGGCTGGCCAGAGCCGCCACGATCTTTTCGGCGCTGTCGGTCATCTGGCGGATGCGCAGCTCGTAGGTTTCGAGTCCCTTGAGCAGCACCCAGGCGTTGAAGGCGCTGAGCGTAGCGCCAGTCTGGCGCAGGAAGGTGTGGACGTCGCCCTCGATCAGTTCCCGGGAGCCCAGCACGATGCCGCCGAGCACCCTGCCCTGCCCGTCGATATGCTTGGTGGCCGAATAGGTGACGAGGTCGGCGCCGAGCTGCAGCGGCTTCTGGTAGAGCGCGGTGGAGAAGACATTGTCGACGATCAGTTTTGCGCCATGGGCATGAGCGATGTCCGCGACGGCCTTGATATCGACCAGTTCGAGCGTCGGATTGGTCGGCGTCTCCAGGAAAACGACCTTGGTATTGGGGCGCATGGCGCGGGCGAAGTTCTCGGAATCGCGGCCATCAACCAGCGTCGATTCTACGCCAAAGCGCGGCGCGTAATCTTCCACGACATAGCGACAACCGCCGAACAAAGCCTGAGCGGCGACGATGTGGTCGCCGGCCCGAACCTGGCTCATCACCGCATTGGTGACCGCGGCCATGCCGGAGGCGAAGGCGCGGCCCGCTTCGGCCCCTTCGATCAGCGCCATGCGCTCCTGGAACACATCGACGGTAGGGTTGGCGAAGCGGGAATAATTGTGGCCACCTGGGATCTTGTTCTGGAACAGGCGTTCGGCATGTTCGGAGCTGGGATAGGAATAGCCCGAATTGAGAAAGAGGGCCTCGCTCGTCTCGTTGAAATCGGTGCGCTTGCCGCCGCCATGCACCATCTGGGTGGCAGCGGCTCGCCGGTTCGGATCGAGGAGGGGGTTCTTATCTCGGGACATGGTCACGCCTTCAAAAACAAAAACCGGCACCCAAAAGGGCGGCCGGTTCCCACAACGGTCTTTAGCGATTTCTTTTAAGTGGCTGCAAGCGACCGGCCAAATCACCACTGGGCTGTGATGTAAAGCCAATTGCCTGTTGGCGTCAATTGCGTGGATTGGTAGGGGTAGCCACGGTTTCCGCGGGGCGCGACAGCATGGACAAGCAACAGGCCTGGCCGCAGGGCGTCTTTCCGGCGCGGTTGATCGAGAAGCTGCACAAGCAGGGCAGCATCATGGCGGCCCGTCCGTTCGATGCCGATCAGGTGCAACCGGCCAGCCTCGACCTGCGGCTTGGCGATGTGGCCTATCGCGTGCGCTCAAGCTTCCTGCCCGGCCCCAGCCATTCGGTGGCCGAACGTATCGAGGCGCTGAAGCTGCATGAGATCGACCTGACCCGTGGCGCCGTGCTGGAACGCGGCTGCGTCTATCTCGTGCCGCTGCAGGAAAGCCTCGACCTGCCCGATGCGGTCAGCGCCTCGGCCAATCCTAAGAGCTCGACCGGACGGCTCGACGTGTTCACCCGCGTCATCGGCGACCGGGCACGCGGCTTCGACCAGATGCCCGCCGGCTACAAGGGGCCGCTCTATCTCGAAGTCAGCCCCCGCACCTTCCCGGTGCTGGTGCGCACCGGCTCGCGGCTCAGCCAGATGCGCTTCCGCTCCGGCGACAATCGCCTGACCGTGGCCGAGCATCAGGCGCTGCACGCGTCCGACACGCTGGTGTTCAACAATAATGCCCCGGTTGGCGAAGGCGTGGCGCTCTCCATCGACCTCAAGGGCGAAGGCCGCAGCGGGCTGATCGGTTTCCGCTCGAGGCGCCATACGGCGGTGGTGGATGTAGACAAGAAAGCCGCGCTCGACGTGCTGGATTTCTGGGACCCGCTGGTCAATCGCGGCCGCGAGGAGCTGATCCTCGATCCGGACGAATTCTACATCCTGGTCAGCGACGAGGCGGTGCATGTGCCGCCCACCCATGCCGCCGAAATGGTGCCCTTCGATCCACTGGTGGGCGAATTCCGCGTGCACTATGCCGGCTTCTTCGATCCGGGCTTCGGCCATTCATCGGCCGGGGGCAGCGGCAGCCGCGCAGTGCTGGAAGTGCGCAGCCGCGAGGTGCCGTTCCTGCTGGGCCACGGCCAAACCATCGGCCGGCTGATCTATGAGCGACTGGCCGAGGCACCGGACCGGCTCTACGGCTCGGCGTTGGGCTCGAATTATCAAGCGCAGACGCTCAAGCTCTCCAAGCATTTCAAGCCCTATTCAGGCTAAAAGAACAGCGCGTCGAGGTCTTCGCTCGCTTCCGTCACGGCTTCCGGTTCCGACACGGTCATGTCGGCGCCAAACAGTTTCTCGTGAATTCGGCGCTCGGCATCCATGGTGTAGCGGGCGCGGTGGGCGGCCAGGACATCGGATATGGCAGCGGTTTGCGTGGCCGACGCCACTGGCGGACAGGCCGCCACGAGCTGCATTTCGAGATCGCGCATGGTTTCCGAGATTGCGGCCTGGCTGACGAAGGTCTCGGCCGCCGTGCCCAGCAGGGTGATGACGTTGGGGCCATCGCGGTTGAGCGTGGCCAGGGCCTCGGCCAATGCGGCATCGACGCCCTGCAGCAGGATCAAAGCCGCCGTCGCCTCCTGTTCGAGCTGGCCGACGCGGCCGGCGGTATCGCCATTGGCGGCGGCGCCGAAGGATTTGGCAAGGCCCGCCGCTTCGTGCAATCCGGCCATGGAGGCTTCGGCCGCGCTGACCGTCTCCCCGGTCAGCTCGCGTAGCTGACGCGCGATGACGTTGAGGGCGGCGCCGCGCGGGCCGAGTTGGGCGCATTTGACCGCGGCATTGAGGCTGACAAGGCGCATATTGGCCTCGATCTCCTGCACCGCCTCGACATGGCTCAGCAGCACGCCGACCGTTCCCAGAACGGCGCTGGCGACCATTTCGAGCTTGCTGCGCTCGGCTTCGCAATCACGCAGCACCGTAGCGGCATGGCGCACGGCCTTGCTCAGCGCGGCCAGCGAGGAAGCGCCGGTTTCGTCGCCCTGGCCATAGATGGCCTGGCTTTGATCGGTGATGGCGCGGGCATCGGCGGCGAGGTCGCGCAAGGCGGTGCCGGCCTCGTCCACATCGCCTTCGAAGGCGTCGGTCGCGGCGGCGAGCTGGGCCACCTGCAGGCCGCCGACAATAGCCGAAGCCGCAGCGCCTTCCTCCGGCGACAGCGTATCGAGCAGATCGCCGAGCGCCGCTACGCCGCTTTCGATATGTTCGATGCGCTGGCGCGTGGCGTCGCCCACCTGCAGGGCCATGACGGCGCTGGCGATGCGGGTGACGATCTGGCGGGAGACCCGACCGGTCTCGGCGCTGCCATCGACGGAAATGGCACGCTGGCGCGCCAGTTCGGCAAGGGCCGTGTCCATGCTGGCGGCGAGGGTGCTCAGCGTATCGGCATGGGCGTTTTCGAACTGACCGCGCTGGCGGGCGGCCTGACCGACCTCGTCGGTGAGCTGCCGATAGGCGGCGGTGAATTGCTGGATGGTGCTGCTGGCGCTTTCCGAGAGCTTGGCGATATCGGTGGTGAACACGTCGAAATCGTCACCGTCGCCCACTACGCTGGCCGCCACGACACGGGCATTGATGGCCACGATCCCCATCATCTTCACCGTGCGGCGCAGTTCGGAAATCGGATGATCGGCAGCGCGGACGACTTCGACCAGCCGCGTCAGGTCAGCCTGTTCGGTGGCGAACAGGGCCGAGATGGTCTGGGCCTGCTTGCCGACATCGGCGAGGCGCGTCGAGGCTTCGACCAGTTCGGAGCTCTGCAACTGGGCCGGCAGGGCCTCGAACACCTTGGTGACGCGGTTGAGCATGGCCGCGCCTTCAGTCAGGCGGGCGCCTACGGTGACGAAAGTGCTTTCGATCTGCTCGCGCGGTGCGGCCAGCGCCACGCCGACAGCCCGCAAGGCGGTGGCATCGGCGGGTTTGGCCGGCAGTGATTGCGCCAATGCGCTCATAGTAAAGTCCCCGTGCGCTGGGCGTTACGGCCATAGGTTTCGATTTCGGTAGCGACGCGGCTTAACGGCACGATCTTGACCGCGGCATTGCGCTGAATGGCCTCCTTGGGCATGCCGAAGACCACGCAGCTTTCTTCGTCCTGCGCGATGGTGTGGCTGCCGGCCTGGCGCATTTCGAGCAGGCCCCTGGCGCCATCGTCGCCCATGCCGGTGAGGATGATGCCCATGGCATTGCGGCCGGCCACCTGCGAGGCCGAGCGGAACATCACATCGACCGAGGGGCGGTGGCGCGACACATGCGGCCCGTCCACGATATTGACGGTGTAGCGGCTGCCGGCGCGGTGCAGCACCATATGCTGGTTGCCGGGGGCGATGAGCGCCCTGCCCGCCTGCACCACATCACCATCCTCGGCTTCCTTGACTGCGATGGCGCAGAGACCGTCGAGGCGGCGGGCAAAGGCGCCGGTGAATTTTTCCGGCATATGCTGGACGATGACGATGGCGGGGCTGTCGGCGGGCAGCTTTTCCAATACATCGCGCAAGGCTTCCGTGCCGCCGGTGGAGGCGCCGATGCAGATGATCGGCTCGGTCTGCGGCTGCTTGGCGCGCAGCGAGGCGGCCCGCGCTTCCGATAGAGGCGGAATGATCGCGTCGGCGGTGAGCTTGGCCTCGACATTGATCGGCGGCGGTGGCGCCTTCTTCACGCCGCGGAATTTGGCATGGGCGGCGGCCTTGGCGGCGTCGCAGATGCGCATGCGCGATTCCTGCAGAAACTGGGTCGTGTCGACGCGCGGCTTGGCCACGACATCGACGGCGCCTGCTTCGAGCGCCTGCATCAACGTGTCCGAACCGGCCTCGGCCAAGCTCGAGCAGATCACCACCGGAATGGGCCGCTGGCTCATGATCTTGCGCAGGAAGGTCAGCCCGTCCATGCGCGGCAGCTCGATATCGAGGAACATCACATCGGGCACTTCCTGGCGGATGCGCTCCACCGCGACATAGGGGTCGGCCGCGGTCGCCATGACTTCAAGGTCAGGGTCACCGTCGATGATCTCGCTCAACGTCATGCGCACCGAGGCGCTGTCATCGACGATGAGCACACGGATCTTGCGGCGGGTAGCAGGCATGGTCTTGCTTTCAGGCCTTCTGGAATACGGCGGGGGCAACCTGGCGCATGGTCACCGTGGTGCCGATCATGGATTCAGAATGACCAAGAATGAGATAACCGCCGGGCCGCAAATGACTGACCAGGCGCAGGATGACCTTTTCCTGGTCGGCCTTGTCGAAATAGATCAGCACATTGCGCAGGAAGATCACGTCCACGTCGCGGTCGAAGGGATAGCTGGTATCCATCAGGTTGAGCCGCGCGAAATGCACCAGCCGGCGCAATTCGGGCACGATGCGCACTTCGGGCCGCATGCCAGGCTTGCGGGCATGCATCAGATAGCGCTGCTGCTTGGCCGGCGGTACCGGCGCGAGCAGTTCGGTCGGATAGATGGCCCGCACGCCCTGTTCCAGCACGGCGGTGGAAATGTCAGTGCCGAGAATGGCGAAGCGGAAGTCCTGCCGTTGCGCCAGGAGGTCGGCCAGCACCATGGCCAGAGTATAGGCTTCAGCGCCGGTAGAGCTGGCAGCGCTCCAGATCTTGAGCAGAGGCTTGCGTTCGCCGCGACGCAGCTCGATCAGGTCGGGCACCAGCCGGTCCTCGAGCAGGTCGAAATGCTCGGGTTCGCGAAAGAAATCGGTCTTGTTGGTGGTGACGGCGTTGATCAGAAACGTCCGTTCGGCAGCAAGGCCATCACGCTGGAACAGGTAGGCGCCGTAGTGGTCGAGGCTGGCAAGCCCCAGGGCACGCACGCGCTTGCGCAGGCGGCCCTCCACCATCAGGCGCTTGGTCGGGGGCAGCTTGATGCCCACCTCCGTGCTGATCAGGTCGGCAATACGCTTGAAATCGCGCAGGGACAGGTGATCGTCGTCGGTGGGTTCCAGTCGGGCGGCGGCCTGTTGGGCGGAAAAAGGCAATGGAATATCTCCAGGCGAGAGGGGCATGCGGCCGGCTCGGTCGCATGCCACTTGCTCAGGCTGCGCGGGCGGCGTCCTCGAACGATCCCAGCAGGCGCTCGAGGTCGAGCACGGTGACGAACCGTCCGTTGCGCCGGCCGATGCCGGCAATGCAATGCCCGGCCCAGGTCCCGCTGACCGACGGTGGCGGATCGAGGTCGTCCTCATCGAGAACCGTGACCTCGAACACCCGGTCGGCCCGCAGGCCCAGCCGCAGTTCGCCATCGTGTCCGGCGAGCGACAGCACGAGAATACGGGTATTCTCGTTGTCCGGTGCCGACGGCAGGCCGAGAGTCAACCGCAGGTCGACCACCGGAATGCCCTGGCCGCGCACGTCGATCATGCCGAGCAGGGTTTCGGGCGCTTGCGGCAGGCGGGCAATGGGCCGCATGTCGAGGATTTCCTGCACCTTCTCCACCGGAGCGGCGAAGAGTTCCTCAGCCACGCCGAGAGTGACGTATTGAGCCCGTTCGGCCATGGTCTTCTCCTTATGCCGCGCCGCGGCGGCTGAATTCGCCGTCGAGTTCATCATGGCCATCGTCCAGGTCGAGGTCGAACCCACCACCCTTGCTGCTCCGCATGCCGGACTTGGCCTCGCCCATCTGCGGGGCATTGGCCATGATCGCGTCGCGCAGACCCGCTCGGGCCGGCTTGGCCCTGGCCTGGGCCGTGACCTGGTTGGTCGGGTTGGCGCTGATGCGGAAGTAGCTGATGGCGGTCTGCAACTGCTCGGCCTGGCTGGCCAGTTCCTCCGAGGTCGCCGACATTTCTTCGGCCGCCGAAGTGTTCTGCTGGGTCACCTTGTCGAGCTGCTGGATGGCGGTGTTGATCTGGGCCGCACCGGCATTCTGCTCGCGACTGCCGGCGGAGATTTCTTCCACCAGTTCAGCCGTGCGCTGGATATCGGGCACCAGCTTACCGAGCATTTCGCCGGCTGACTGGGCGGCCTTGACTGTGGTGCCTGACAGCGTCGAGATTTCTGCCGCCGCAGCCTGGCTGCGTTCGGCGAGTTTGCGCACTTCGGACGCCACGACCGCGAAGCCCCGGCCATGTTCGCCGGCACGGGCGGCTTCCACCGCCGCATTCAGGGCCAAGAGGTCGGTCTGGCGGGCGATTTCCTGCACCACCATGATCTTTTCGGCGATGGTCTGCATGGCGGCCACCGCATTGTCCACGGCCTCGCCGGAGGCAATGGCGTTTGCTGCCGACTGACGGGCGATCTTCTCGGTCTGGCTGGCATTGTCGGCCGACTGTTTGATGGTCGCGGCCATTTCTTCCATCGAGGCCGAAGCCTCTTCGGTCGAGGAGGCCTGTTCGGTGGCGCCCTGGCTCAGTTGTTCGGCCGTGGCCGACATTTCCTGGCTGCCCGCCGCCACATTGTTGGCGGAGGAAATGGCTTCGGTGATGACGTCACGCAGCTTGGAGACCATGCGTTCGAGCGCCAATCCCAGCGCATCCTTGTCGGACAGCGGCTTGACCTCGATGGTCAGGTCGCCATCGGCGATCTGGTCGGCCGCATTGGCGGTGGCGCGCAGGTTGTCGGTCATGGAATTGACCGTGGTCACTAGGTCCTTGATTTCGTCGTTCGAGGTGACCTGGACCCGCTGATCGAGATCGCCGATAGCGACGGCATCGACCACCTGGCGGACGCGAAGCAGGCCACGGCTGATGCCGAGGACGATCCAGGTCGCGGCGCCGATGGCCAGCAGGGTCGAGCCGATGAGCAGGGCAATCAGCAGCGTGCTGCTCGATGCATAGAGCTGTTCGGCGCCGTGGGTGGCCTCGACCAGTTCCTCATTGTCCAGCGCCGTCAGTTCGTCGAGCGCGACGACGGCCTCGCTCCGCACTTCTGCGGCGCGGCCATTTGCCAGCGCAAACGCCTCTTGCTCGCGGTTGGTCTGGGTCAGCCGCCGCACTTCAGCATGCTGGGCGAGGTAGGCGTCATAGCTGGCGACGAAACGGTCGATCAGTGCCTGGCCGGCCTCGTCGGAAATGTCGCGCAGCGCGGTCGCGTCGGCATGGACCAGGGCGATTTCCTCATCGAGGCTTTGGAGCAGCGTGGTGCGTCCAGCCGGCTCCTGCATCAGGATGAGGTTTTTCTCGTCGCGGGCTACTTCCAGGGTCGCCACTTCCAGATCGGCGGCAAGTTGGATGCGCTTGACATTCTCGCCCATGGCCGTGGCGAAGGAGTTGTTGAGCGAACCGAGGTTTTGCAGGGCGATGACCATGCTGATCGCCGAGAGAACAATGACGACCGCGAATGTCGCAGCCAATTTTACTTTTATAGTCAAACGCATAGCACGTGCCTTTCTTGGCTCGAGGGCACGCTTCTGCGGTCCTCCAGGTCTACTTCTGACGCTTGGGATGCTTGGTTCGCGCCGGGGCCGGAGAGGAGCCGGTCCCGGTGCGCGGATAGATGGCGCGATCAGGCGCTGCGGCGGGTGAATTCACCGTCGAGATCGTCCTGACCGTCATCCAGGTCGAGGTCGAAACCACCGGAATTGGAGGCCTTGGCCTTGCCGGTCTTGCGCGGCGCCATATGCGGCGCCTTGGCAAGGATGGCCTGCTTGAGATCGCCGGCAGCCTTGGCCTCGCTCTTGTTCGCCGGCGCCGGCATCGAGGAGGCGTCGATGCGGAAGTAGCTGATGGCGGACTGCAGCTGTTCGGCCTGGCTGGCCAGTTCCTCCGAGGTCGCCGACATTTCTTCGGCCGCCGAAGTGTTCTGCTGGGTCACCTTGTCGAGCTGCTGGATGGCGGTGTTGATCTGTGCTGCCCCGGCATTCTGCTCGCGACTGCCGGCGGAGATTTCTTCCACCAGTTCGGCCGTACGCTGGATATCGGGCACCAGCTTGCCGAGCATTTCGCCGGCCGACTGGGCGGCCTTGACGGTCGTACCCGACAGCGTCGAGATCTCGGCCGCCGCAGCCTGGCTGCGTTCGGCAAGTTTGCGCACTTCGGAGGCCACGACCGCAAAACCACGGCCATGTTCGCCGGCACGGGCGGCTTCCACCGCAGCGTTGAGAGCGAGCAGATCGGTCTGGCGGGCAATCTCCTGCACCACCATGATCTTTTCGGCGATGGTCTGCATGGCTTCCACGGCGTTGTTCACCGCTTCGCCCGAGGCGATGGCATCGGCCGCGGACTGGCGGGCAATCTTCTCGGTCTGGCTGGCATTGTCAGCCGACTGCTTGATGGTCGAGGCCATTTCTTCCATCGAGGCCGAAGCCTCTTCGGTCGAGGACGCCTGTTCGGTGGCGCCCTGGCTCAGTTGTTCGGCGGTAGCCGACATTTCCTGGCTGCCGGCCGCGACATTGCGGGTAGCGGCGGTGACTTCGCTCACCACTTCGCGCAGCTTCTGCGTCATGGAATTGAGGGCCTTGATCAGGTCGCCGACCTCGTCGTCGCCCTTGCTGACCACCGTGGCACTGAGATTGCCATCGGCAACCTCGTTGGCGAGGCGGACGGCACTGGACAGGGCACGCGAGATCGAGATGACGATCCAGAGCGCAGCGATCAGCGCGATCAGCGCCGAGCCGACCAGGATGCCGATCAGCAGCATGCGGCTGGATTCGTAAAGTGCATCGGCGTCCACGGCTGCCTGGTTCAGCAGGGCGTCATTGCGCTGCACGATGGTTTCCAGCAGATCGACGGCGGCGTTGCGCAGCGTCGTGCCCTCGCCATCGGCAAGTTCCACGGCGTAATATTGCGAGCGCTGGACCGCCACATCGACGGCCTTGTTCATGGCGACGATCATCGCCTGATAGTCGGCCTGCGCCTGGGTGGCGAGGCCGGCTTCGGCAGGGCCGACAACGCGAACCAGTTGGGCGAAGCCGCCTTCCAGATCGGCCACGGCCGTGTGGTAATCGTTGAGCCATTCGTCCTGCTTGGCGGGATGCCCGTCAGCCAGCAGGATATTGCGCTGCTGCCGGAAGGCATCGCTGGCCTTGAGGAACATGGCGTTGGCGGTGTCATAGGCCGGCACCGCAGACAGGTCCCCGGCATTCAGCCGACGGCCAAGGGCGCCGATCAGGCTGCCCATGGTTTCTTCCAGGGCCGTGATGGACGCGCTGCCCTCGCTGGTGGTGATTTCGAAGGCGATCGTGTCGGAATTCAGCTTGGCATAGTCCTGCACCTGCACGGACACGGCCCAGTATGCTTCGAGAGCGGTGACGAAATTCTGGATGTCGCGGTTGGACTCCTCCACCGTGAACGTGCCGATCATGCCCTCGGCATCGGCGAGCAGTTCGCCATGCAGAGCGTCCAGCACCTGCTGGTCCGCCGCCAGTTCCTCGGCATTCGAGCTCAGGATCATGGCGCGCAAATTATTGCTCAGCCCGGTCAGGTCTTCCTGCATTTCCTTGAGCGCGATGGAGCGGGCCGCCGGCCCGGTGATGATGTGCTCGAGGTTGTCATTGAGTTGCCCGAGATTTTGCAGCGCAATGAACATGCTGGCGCCCGAAAGGGCGACAACCACGGTGAACACCGCCGCCAGTTTGGTTTTGATAGTCAGTCTCACGGTGCAGACCTTTCTTCTGATGCTGCTGATGACGCGGTTCTGGCGCCCTGTGTTTCGAAAATTCGCCCCAGGTCGGGGATGATGATGAAGCCGCCATTGCGCTTGCCGATGCCGCGAATGAATTCGGGGCGCCAGCGCATGCCGACCCTGGGTGCTTCCTCGATGGAGGCGGCTTCGATGTCGGTGACATCGTGGACCTTGTCGGCAAGGATGCCGGCGACGGTGGGTTCGCCGTCGATATCGACTTCCATCACCACGATACGGGTGTCCTCGTCGGGCTCGGGCCGGTCCATGCCGAACATGACGCGCAGGTCGGCCAGCGGCACGACGCGGCCGCGCACATTGATCAGGCCACTGACGAAGGGGGGAGGCATTGGGCACTTCGGTGATCGGCACGAGATCAAGGATTTCGCGCACGCTGCCCGCCTCGACGGCGAAGAGTTCGTCCTGCAGGCGCAGGGTCAGCGCCTTCATGGAGCCGGTTTCGGTGGCGCTCATGCGGCCCTCCCCTGGTCGACATAGCCCTGGCCGAACTGGACCAGGTGGGCGGTATCGAGGATGAGCGCGACCGTGCCGTCGCCCAAAATGGTCGCCCCGGAGAACGACTTGATGGACGAGTGCAGCTTGCTCAGTTGCTTGATGACCGTCTGGTTGTTGCCGATGATCTGATCGACCACGAGACCGACACGGCCTTCGCCGGACGAGACGATCACCACCTTCTGGTGCGGCTCGGCCGGGGCTTTGGTGCCGAACACTTCGCGCAGGCGCAGGAAGGGCACGAGGCTGCCGCGGATATCGAGGAAGTTGCGGCCACGCGCATTGGCTTCGATGCCTTCGGGCAGCTCGACGCATTCTTCCACTGCCGCCAGCGGGATGGTGTAGCGGCCGTTGCCGACGCGCACGAGCATGCCGTCGATAATGGCCAGTGTCAGCGGCAAGCGGAGTGTCATGGTGGAGCCGCTACCCGGCGTCGTGGCAACATCGATGCTGCCGCGCAGCCCGTCAATGGTGCGCTTGACCACGTCCATGCCCACGCCACGACCCGAGAGTGAGGTGACTTCCTTGGCGGTGGAGAAGCCGGGGGCGAAGATCATCTGCCAGAGATCCTGGTCGGCGATCTTGGCGTCCGGGGCCAGCAGGCCCGCTTCTTCAGCCTTGGCGCGGATGCGATCGGCATTGAGCCCCGCCCCGTCATCAGTCACCGAAATGGCCACTTCGGCGCCGGCATAGACGGCTGACAGCCGCACCGTGCCCTTGGCCGCCTTGCCGGCGGCGAGACGCTTTTCAGCCGGTTCGAGGCCATGGTCGACCGAATTGCGGATCAGGTGGACCAGCGGATCGGCCAGGCGCTCGATCATGGTCTTGTCGAGTTCGGTATCCTCGCCCGAGGTGATGAACTCGATCTCCTTGCCGAGATCGCGGCTGAGGTCGTGGATCAGGCGACGGAAACGGCTGAACAGAGTGCCGATCGGCACCATGCGGATGCCCATCGTGGTATCGCGCAGGCCTGAACTCAGGCGTTCGAGTTCCTCGGCGATGGTCTTGAGGTTACCGTCGCTGCTCATGGCGGCGATCTGGGTCAGGCGGGCCTGGGCAATAACCAGTTCGCCGACCCGGTCCATGAGTTCGTCGAGCCGTTCGGCATCGACGCGCATGGAGGAGGATGCGGCGCGCTCGGCGCTGGCTGGCAGTTCCTTCTCGACCGGCTTGGCGGCTTTGGGCGCCTTGGCCGGTTTGGCGGGCGCTGCCACGGGCACGGGCTTAGGCGCGGCCTGGACAGCGACAGGCGCCGGAGCGGCGGCTTCTTCATCGCTCAGCGGCTCGACCGACAGTTCCATACCGTCCTTGAGGAACAGGAAGACATCGTCGATGGCGGCGCGCGGATCGTCGGCCGTGAGATCGACCTGCCAGCCCATATAGGGCACTTCGGGATCGATCACGTCGAGCGGAGGAATGGTATCGGTCAGCGCCACGATGGTGCAGGGACCGATGGCCTTGATCTCGTCGAGCAACAGTAGCGGATTGGTGCCATAGACCAGCGCGTCGCCCGGCAGGCGGAAGCGGATGCGCCAGCGACCAGCCGTAGCCGGCGCAGCGACCGGCTCCGGCGTTTCAACCTCGACCGGCGTGTCCGCTTCGACATCGGCGGCTGACAGGACGATGCGCAGGGCCTCGAGAATGGCTTCCCCACCGGCCTGGGGCGCCTCGGGCTGCTCGATCAGCTTGTGGATATGGTCCTTGGCGTCGAGCGCCACGGCGATCAGCTCCGAGGTCGCTGGGCTATTGCCCTTGCGCACCTGGTCGAACGCCGTCTCGAATTCATGCACGAAGGCGGCGACGGCGGTGAAGCCGAACATGGCGCCGGAGCCCTTGATGGTGTGCAGCGCCCGGAAGGTGGAATTGATCAGGTCGTCATTGGCCGGGTTCTGCTCGAGGTCGAGCAGGCCCAGTTCGAGCTGCTCCAGCAGCTCGCGGGCTTCCTGGCGGAAGGTTTCTGTCGGGTCGGGGAAGCTCATGCGCCGGTGACCTTCTTGATGACCGCGAGCAACTGCTCCTGCTTGAAAGGCTTGACGATCCAGCCGGTGGCGCCGGCTTCCTTGGCCTGGCGCTTGAGCTCCTCGTCGGATTCGGTGGTCAGCAGGATGATCGGCACGCCCTTGCTGGACGGGTGCTGGCGGTATTTGCGAATGAACTCGATGCCGTTCATCACAGGCATGTTGAGATCGGTGATGACGGCATGGACCGTCTGGCCCGTCGCCTTGGTATAACCATCGGCGCCGTTGATGGCTTCGATGACATCGAGGCCCGCGGCAGAGAGCGTCATGACCACCATCTGGCGGATGGATGCTGAATCGTCGATGGTCAGGATGGTCTTTGTCATGCTGCCTTACCC
Source organism: Devosia ginsengisoli (assembly GCF_007859655.1). Lineage (NCBI taxonomy): Bacteria > Pseudomonadati > Pseudomonadota > Alphaproteobacteria > Hyphomicrobiales > Devosiaceae > Devosia > Devosia ginsengisoli. The sequence goes on along the minus strand of NZ_CP042304.1, from coordinate 4,397,284 downwards.
TTGGCTGGTGTCCAGAAGTCGCCGTCTTGCGTGAGCGGCCGGCCGTCGGCATCGAGGCACCCGGTCTGGATCAGCAGGTCGCGCAGCGGCCCGGTGGGCGGCGTCGCAAGCGACAGCGATTTCCCAGAGGCCAGGGCCTGTTTGCGGGCAGCCAGCAGAAGTTGGATCGTGGTGATATCGGCGCCTGATATTGCTTCGGTCGCGATGGCGACCTTGTCATGGCCGGCCAGTGCCTCGCGCAGCGACACGGCAATATCCTGCGCAGCGCGCAATCCGGCATCGCCGGAAATTTTGACGACGTGAACACTGCCCTTGGTCATGGCAATGACCGGGTGGTGGGGCACAAGAAGCAATACATGGCTTTATACCGCAGGATGGGGATCGCGGCGCCGGAAGCCAGTATATTACCGACTTCTTAAGACGCGATCTTACGTTTCCGTTGACTTCGACTACGCGCATCGTATTCCCATCCGATGCATTACAGAAGGTAAGCGCAGTTGATTAAGGCCGTCTTACTTTCGCCTACTTTCGCCGATCAAATCTTACTTTCGATTGGCAAACAAATATTACGTGCTTGATTCAGAGTCTCGGAAGCCTGATCAGTGAATCCGGTGAATCATGACTCTGCAGCCGCGAGTCTTCGATCCAGCGCAGCGAGTCGGGTGCGAGTCTCGATTCAAGTAATACTTGCCATGTCGCGCAGTATCATGCTGCGCGGAACGACCCGATCGGGTCGTTGTTCTTGTATGGTTGTTTCTGACCGGCCGAGAATTTCCCCGTTTGTCATCGCCAACTGACGCACGTAGCGCAGCACTGCCTGCAGGCGCGGCGGGGTCATGATGGCAATGAGGAAACTGGGAGTCTTAGAGGCCGACGGCCTCGGCCTGGGCGCCACCCATGATGGCTTCGATCTCGGGCCACTTGGCGCAGAACGAGGCGACGCAGGCCGGATCGAAATGCGTGCCGCTGCAGGCGACGATCTCGGCATAGGCCTTGTCGATGGGCCAGGCGGCTTTGTAGGGCCGCTCCGAGCAGAGCGCGTCGAACACATCGGCGATCGCCACGACGCGCGCCTCGATCGGAATATCGGTGCCCGACAGCTTGTCGGGATAGCCGGCCCCATCCCAGCGCTCGTGATGGCTCTGGGCGATCAGTTCGGCAGTGCGGATCAGCTCGGATGAGCCGTTTTCCAGAATGCGGGCGCCGATGGTCACATGCTCGCGCATGATCGTGAACTCTTCCGGCGTCAGCTTGCCGGGCTTGCCCAAAATGGCGTCGGCAATGCCGATCTTGCCGATATCGTGCAGGGGCGCGGCCAGGTAGATCATCCGGCAGCGCTGCGGGCTGAGGCCGATGCCGCTGGCGATGAGCTGGCTGATCTGGGCGACGCGCGAAACGTGCTCACCGGTATCGCCGTCGCGATATTCGATGGCGCGGGCTAGCCGCCAGATGATCTCTTCCTCGCGCGCCAAAAGGTGCGCCGTGGCCAGTTCCACTTCGCGTGACAGCCAGTTGGCGCGGTCGGCCAGTTCCACCTGCGCGGTCCGCAGGGTCAGCAGATTGGCGACGCGGGCCTGCAATTCGGTGGGGTCGAAGGGCTTGTTGACGAAGTCGGTCGCACCGGCCCGGATCGCCTCGATGCGCGTATTGCGGTCCATGTCCGAGGTGACCATGATGATGGGCACCAGCCGGTAGGCCTCGCGCGCCCGCAGGGCGCTGGTGAATTGCACGCCATCCATTTCAGGCATGATGTGATCGACCAGGACCAGATCGTATTGGGTCGCCTGGCTACGCTCCAGCGCTTCGCGCGGCGACAGGCAGGAGTCGATCTCTGCATCGGTCGCCGCCTTGATGATCGTGCCGATCATGGCAAGGCTCGACCGGCTGTCGTCAACAATCAATACGCGCATATCCGCCCCCGGATTTGCCGGAAGCATAGGGCGACAGCAGTTATGCGACTGTTAATCGCCATGCCTTGACGCCTCGAAGGATTTCACGCATCTAGTGGCCGGTCGCGGGTGTAGCTCAATGGTAGAGCAGAAGCTTCCCAAGCTTACGACGAGGGTTCGATTCCCTTCACCCGCTCCAAAATCCCCCTGGTCATTGCGTGTAGCCCTGCCGTCAGTCGCAGGTTTTTGCGGCCCACAGCCTTATGGTGGCGGCCGGCTCGGCGCCCAGCGTCAGGCATGGACTGTCTGATGCGCACAGGGTCCACGGGCTGGGTGTCATGCCTGAGGCGGCCAGGTTCAGGCTGGGCAATGGCGGCAGGTTTGGCGTGTAGGTCCAGCGCCCATCGGCCCATATGGCGTCGGGGGGCACGGCAATGCCCGCCCCTGCCCCTTCCACGCTGGCTTCCACCAGATGCAGCCGATTGCCCTGCACCAGCCAGCTCTCCCGCCATTGGGTGTGTTCCACCGAATGGGTCCAGCTCAGGGTGAAACTGGTCGCGGCCAGCGCGGTCACCACGCCGGCCGCTGCGATGCACAGCATCAGGAGGCCGCCCCCAAGGCGGGCCGACGCATGCGCCACCAATGCTGGCCGATCAGCGCTACGGCAAGCACGAAGCCGGCCTCGTCGGTCAGTGGCAAAGCCAGCATCAGCAATATGCCGATGGCAAAGGCCGCGATGCGCTCGAGCCAGTTAGCCGGCCCGAACAGGTAGCCGACCACGGCCACGCCCAGCAGGCCGATGGCCAGCACGGTCTTGAAGACGATGTAGACGACCTCAACCGGATAGCCGAACTGGGCAGCGATCGCTCCGCCATCCTGCAGCATCAGCGAGGGCGTATAGACCGCCATGAAGGGCACGATGAAGCCGGCGGCCGCCAGCTTGGTGGCCTGGATGGAGATCTTGAGGCCCGATGTCTTGGCCATGGGTGCCGCGGCGAAGCAGGCCAGGGCCACCGGCGGGGTCAGGTCTGCCATGATGCCGAAATAGAAGACGAACATATGGCTGACCAGCAGCGGCACGCCCAGTTCCAGCAAAGCTGGCCCGGCCAGTGACGAGGTGATGATGTAGTTGGGAATGGTGGGAATGCCCATGCCCAGCACCAGGCAGGTGCACATGGTCAGCACCAGCGAGAGGAACAGGTTGTTCTCGCCGATGGCGATGATGGCGCCGATGAAGGTCGAGGCAATGCCGGTCAATGTCAGCGTGCCGATGACGATGCCGACAATGGCGCAGGCGATACCGACCGGCAGCGCATTGCGGGCGCCTTCGGCCAGGCTATCGCGCACGATGGCCAGGGTCTCCCGCCCGCCATTGACGAAGACGCAGGCCAGCACCAATGCGGCGATGACGAGCATCAGCAGGTTGACGCCAAAGCGCAGGAACGCAGCCGAGGCCAGGCCCAGCGCAATCCAGAATACGTAGCGGAACACGCGCGGTCCGATGGCGGCAGCCAGCGGCGTGCCCAGGATCAGCACCACGACCAGAGCCAGGCCCATCGTGCCGGCAAAGATCGGCGTGTAGCCGGCAAACAGCAGGTAGACCAGTGCCGCCAAAGGCAGCACCAACGGCCAGTGATCGCGCACGGCATGCCATGGATTGGGCAATTCGGCCTTGCTCATGCCCCGCAGCCCGGCCTTGCCGGCTTCGAGATGCACGACCCAGAAGCAGGTGGCGAAATAGAGCATGGCGGGGATCAGCGCGGCGATGACGATGGTGCTGTAGGGCACGTCGAGCGTTTCGGCCATGATGAAGGCAACCGCCCCCATGATCGGCGGCATGATCTGGCCACCCATGGAGGAGGTTGCCTCGACCCCGCCGGCAAAGGCGGAGCGGAAGCCGAAACGCTTCATCAGCGGAATGGTGAACTGGCCGCTCGCCACCACATTGGCGATGCCGGAGCCGGAAATGGTACCCATCAGCGCCGAGGACAGCGTGCAGACCTGGGCCGGCCCGCCGCGCCAGCCGCCGACCATGCCCAGCGCGAAATCGTTGAACAGGCGGATCATGCCGGCGCGTTCGAGGAAGGCGGCAAAGACCACGAAGATGAAGATATAGGCCGAGGAGACGTAGGTCGGCGTGCCGTAAATGCCCTCGGTGCCGAAGCCGAAATGCTCGACGATCTGCGCGAAGTCATAGCCGCGATGCACAAAGGGACCGGGCATGTACTGGCCGAAAAAGCAGTAGGCGAGGAAAATACCGGAGATAATGGCGAGCGGCAGGCCCATCAGGCGTCGCGCTGCCTCGAAGACCAGCACGACGACAACACTGCCCGCGACTAGGTCGAGTGGCGTCAGGAAGCTGCTGCGCTTGAGCAGGTCAGCATAGAAGACCCAGTTATAGACCCCGGTGAGAAAACCGAGAATGGCCAGGGTCCAGAAGAAAATGCGGCTCCAGATAGTCTTGGCGACCAGATTGCCGATCAGGCCGAAGCCGAGCAGCAGCAGGAACCCGACATGCATGGCGCGCACGACCTGGCTGGGCAGCGTGCCATAGGCGGCTGTCCAGAGCTGGAACAGCGCGAAGGCTATGGCGATTCCGAAAGCGATACGGCCCATAAGGCCCGTGCCGAAGCCGGGCGGCAGACCCTCCACGGCTTCTTCGACACTCTCGGGCGCCATGGTGGTCGGCGGAACTGTGGTCATCGAGTTTCCTCCCCAGGACTCGGCAAAGGTGGTGCGTCCGGGGCACCGGGCCCCGGACGCATTTGGAGCCTAGAGCAGGCCCGCTTCCTTGTAATAGCGCTCGGCGCCGGGATGCAGCGGGATCGACAGGCCTTCGAGGGCCTTGGCCGGATCGATGGCAGCAGCGGCCGAGTGCGAGGCCTTCAGCCGCTCGAGATTTTCGAACAGCAGCTTGGTCATCTGGTAGGCCGTTTCGTCGCTGACGCCGGCGCGGGTCACCAGGATATTGCCGATGGCGGCGGTGGGGACATCGGCGTCCTGGCCATCATAGGTGCCGGCGGGAATGACCGAAGCGACATAGGGCGCGCCGATGCTCTCGACCGTCTCGGCCGGGATGGCGACGATGTTGATATCCATGGTCGCCGACAGGTCCTTGATGAAGGCAACGCCGAGGCCGGAGGATTGCAGGGTCGAGTCGAGCTGGCGGTTCTTGATGAGCTCGGCCGATTCCGCATAGGGCAGATATTCGACCTTGCCCATATCGTCATAGCTCATGCCGGCGGCAGCAAAGATGGCGCGGGCATTGAGTTCGGTGCCCGAAGCGGGGGCGCCCACCGAAATCGACCGACCCTTCAGCTCTTCGAGAGTGGTGATGCCGCTTTCGGCGCTGGCAACGATCTGCACGTAGTTGGGGTAGATGGCCGCGATGGCGCGCAGCTCGGTCAGCGGTGCGGGGAAGCCGGCTTCCTCGACGCCATCCCAGCCCGCTTTCACGGAATCACCCAGTGCAAACGCCAGTTCGCCCTTGCCCTGCTGCAGCAGGTTGAGGTTTTCGACCGAGGCCTTGGTGGCCTGCACCTGGGTGCGGGCGCCCTCGATTTCCTCGGCATAGATTTCCGACAGGGCGACGCCGAGCGGGTAATAGACGCCGGACGTGCCGCCGGTCAGGATGTTGATGAATTCCTGCGCATTGACGGCGGCGCTGCCGCTGACGGCCAGCAGCGCACCGGCGGCAAGACCCGCAACGCGGCGGGTGAGAAGAAGTGACATGCGGAAGTCCTCCCTGAGCATGTTCTGCAATAATGCCCCGCCGCCTCCACGCGACGGGATCGGCCATACTCTTGCAACCGCCGTGCCAAAGTGCCGGCCCCGGGATTTCAGGGATTTTTGGGACATCGGGCCGGTCAATGTGGCGGTATTCCGCTCGCAAGATCGGGGCGCTGGCGGATTTCCGCCAGCTACCTGACGGGATCGGCTGGCGCGCGCAGCCCGTAGCGGACGATCTTTTCGTTGAGCGTGCGGCGGGCGAGACCCAGCCGCTCTGCCGCCTCTGCGGTGGACCCGCCGGCATCCTGCAATGCAGCTTCGATGGCGGCGGCTTCGAAGCGGGCGACACGGTCGGCCAGCGTCTCGGCCGGCAGGAACCGCTCCTGCGCCGCGCTCGGCCGCGTCATGCCGAGCACCGCGCGCTCGGCCACAGCCTTGAGTTCGCGCACATTGCCCGGCCAGTCCGAGGCAGCTAGCCCAGCCGGCAGCTGCGGAATGGCCGCTTCGGGCAGCTTGAAGCGCCGTGCCGCATTGGCAGCGAAAAGATTGAACAGCAGCGGCACATCCTCGCGCCGCTGGCGCAAGGGCGGGACAGCGAGTTCAACCGTGGCGAGGCGGAAATAGAGGTCGGCGCGAAAACGGCCCGCCTCGCTTTCGGCCTTGAGATCGACCTTGGTCGCGGCGATGAAACGCACATCGATCGGCCGGGACGCATTGCTGCCCAGCGGCTCGATGCTGCGCTCCTGGATGGCGCGCAGCACCTTGGCCTGCAACGCCAGCGGCATGGATTCGATCTCGTCGAGAAACACCGTGCCGCCCCTGGCGAATTCGAGCTTGCCGACGCGGTCGCCGGCCGCACCGGTAAAGGCGCCGCTGGCATGGCCGAACATTTCGCTTTCAAAGATGGTTTCGGGAATGGCGGCACAGTTGATGGCGACGAACTGCCCTTTGGAGCGGGCACCGAAATCGTGCAGCGCCCGCGCCACCACTTCCTTGCCGGTGCCGGTTTCACCATTGATCAGCACATCGACATCGATATCGGCGAGTTGCAGGACCGATTGGCGCAGGCCATCCATGGCCGGAGCAAGGCCCACCAGCCGGTCCTCGAGTTCGGCGCCACCTGCCGCCCGCCGCAAGCGGCTGAGTTCGCGCCCGAGGCGACGGCGCTCGGTCGCCCGGTCCAGCACGGCGACGAGATGGTCGGCGTCATAGGGCTTTTCGATGAAGTCATGGGCGCCGTCGCGCATGGCGTCCACGGCCAAAGCGACATCGCCATGCCCGGTCAGCAGGACCACGGGCAGATCCGGCGCAATGGCCTGGAAATGGCGCAGCACATGGATGCCCGACAGGCCCGGCATGCGCACATCGGTCACGACGCAATCGACATCGGTGGGATCGACCCGATCCAGCGCCTGTTGCGGGTTGGTGAAGCTGGTGACGGCAAAGCCGGACACGCCCAGCCACGCCTCAGCGGCGGCGCAGAGTTCGGCTTCGTCATCGATGAAGACAATGCTGCCGCGGCTCATACCGCCTCCACCACTTTGCGCGCCGGTTGCGCCTGGTAGAGCGGCAGGGCGACGCTGACAATGGTGCCGCCGCCGATGCGCGGCTCGAAGCGCAGACTGCCGCCGAATTCCTCCAGCAGCGTGCGGGTAATGGAAAGGCCCAGTCCCAGGCTTTCGCCGGTGCTCTTGGTGGTGAAGAAGGGCTCGAACAGGCGTTCGCGTACCCCTTCGGGAATGCCCGGACCGGTATCGCCGACCTCCACCGTCAAACCCGCCTCGCCCAGTTGGGCCGCTATCTGCACCTGGTTGTGCCCGGCCGAAGCGGTGGCCTCGATGGCGTTGAGCAGCAGGTTGATAAAGACCTGTTCCAGCCGCACCGCATTGCCGGCCACCAGCGGCAGGTCGGGCGCCACATCGGCCTGGACATGAACGGCGTCGTTCCGGGCCTGCGGCGCCACAATATCGAGTGCCGCCTCGATCACGCCGGCCACGTTAACCGCCTCGGGCGGGCCGGGATCGCGGCGGGAGGAGAAGGTGCGCAAATGCTTGACCGTGCGCTGCATGCGCCGCAGCAGATTGCGCGCATTGCCGAGATTGCGATGCACCTCATCGCGCGCCTCGCGCTGGGCATGCAGGTCCGCCGCCGCCAATGTATTGTCGAGCGCCGAAAGCGGCTGGCTGACCTCATGTACGATGGCCGCCGACATGCGGCCCAGAGCAGCGAGCTTGGCGGCATGGATGAGGTTTTCCTGGGTGGCGCGCAGTTCCATTTCCGCTCGCCGCCGTTCCTCCACCTCATGGGCCAGCGCCTGCGTACGCTCGGCAACGCGGCGCTCCAATACGGCATTCTGGTCGAGCTTGAGCCGGACGATCTGGCGGCGCTGGTTGAAGAAGACCAGAGCGCCCAGCGCCAGCACCGCGACCGAGGCGGCCAGCCCGCCAATCAGCCGCGCCTCACGCTCCATCGGCTCGAGCGACAGGGCGGACAGCACCTGCCAGCCATCGGGCTCGACGGTGCGCCGCCCGAGCAGGTGACGCTCGCCAGCATTGAGGATCAGGCTGGCGGCGCCGGCATCGGCGGCGGGCGTCAGCGGCGCGGCGCCGGCGATATCGATGCCGTCATAGCGCCGCTGCACTTTCAGCAATTGCACGGTATCGCCCGGCAGCGCCTGCAACGGCCGATACATCCAGCCCGGGTCGCCGGAGAGGAAGACGATGCCGTTCTCGTCGGCAATGGCGCTCATTTCCCCCGCCGCCGCCCAGGCCGAAGCCAATGGCGCCATATCGACCTTGGCCACCACCACGCCGACCGGTCGGCCCCCGGCATCGACCCGGCTTGAGAGGAAATAGCCCGGCTTGCCTGTCGTCACGCCCACCGCATAGAAGCGACCGCTGCCCGACGCCATGGCATTCTCGAAATAGGGGCGGAAGGCATAATTGTGGCCCACGAAACTGCCGGGCTCGTTCCAGTTGCTGGCGGCGAGCGTTTCACCCGACAAGTTCAGCACATAGATCTCGTCGGCGCCGGACATTTCCCGCACGGCCTGCAGATAGGCATTGGTTTCGGCCATGCCGGCAAGCGCCTCGGGATGCTGCAGCATGTCCACCACGCGCCCATCCTGGCCGATGACGCCGGGCAGGTAGCGGAACCGTTCGATCTCGCTTTCGACGGCGCGCACATTGAGCGTCAGGCGGTCTTCCACCTGCCGTTCCAGCCCGCCCATCTGCCTGACATAGGTGAGCCACCAGAAGCCCAGAGCCACGCCGGCAATAGCGAACACGGCCAGCAAAGCCAGCCAGAAATGGCGCTGGATTTCTCCTCGCACCCTAAACCCCTCCGATCCGCCGGTTCTGTCCGGCGTTGCTTGGGGCAAGTTTGACCTCAGATCGGAGACGCTGGCAATGGCGCGCGCGGCAGGTTACGGCAGCAAGGCCATGACCTGAGCCTCATCGAGATCGATGGCCTCACCGGCACTGGCCGCGGCCGCTGCGGCATCGGCATCGCCGATGGCGGTAACGAGCCGGGTCAGTGCCTGGTGCGTCGCGCTCAGATAGTCCCCTGCCCCGGCGACCTGGCACTGCTTGAGCGCGAGGGCCACGGTCAGCTCGATAATGCCGATCACCGAGCGTAGCAGGGCATTGCCCGAGGTCTCGGCAATGGTGCGATGGATTTCGAGCGCGGCTATGCCGTGGTTCTCTAGGTCGCCGCCGACCGACTCCATCTGGTGCAGCCAGTATTTCATGACGCGGATATTCTCGGCGGTGCGCCGCTGGGCCGCCAGGGCGGCGGCGCGGCTCGCCAGCGCGCGACGCACATCGAACAGGCTCTGGTAGAATTGCCGGTCGGGCTCGGCATAGAAATGCCAGGACAGAACCTGCGGATCGAAAAAGCTCCAGCGGCTGGGCGGAGAGACCCGCGTGCCGACCTTGGGCCGCGCCTCGACCAGGCCCTTGGCTTCGAGCGTCTTGAGCGCCTCGCGCAGCACGGTGCGGGATACACCATAGGTTTCCATCATGACAGCATCGCTGGCGAGGATGGAGCCGACCGGAAATTTGCCCGTGACGATGCCGTGGCCGATTTCGTTGATGACGAAGGTATGGAAATTCCGTGCAGCGGGTCGCCCGGACAGCGAGCGAATAAGGCTGCCTGCTTCGATCATGCTAGACTTTCTCGGGCTGCTCTTCCCGGGGTGCAGAGGCGGCGAATATGACGCGTTGCAGCACGATGAACAAGAACAGCAGCACGCCGATCACGATCTTGGTCCACCAGCTCGACAATGTGCCGTCGAAGATGATGTAGGTCTGCACCAGGCCCAGCAGCATGACGCCGACGAATGTGCCCAGCACGAAGCCATAGCCGCCGGTCAGCAGCGTGCCACCGATCACCACCGCGCTGATCGCGTCGAGCTCGACGCCCACCGCCGCCAGCGGATAGCCGGCCGAGGTGTAGAGCGAAAAGACGATTCCGGCCAAGGCTGCGAGCACGCTGGACAGCATGTAGATCTGGATCGTGGTGCGCGCCACCGGCACACCCATCAGCGAAGCGGAGACCGGGTTGCCGCCCAGAGCATAGACATAGGAACCGAACCTTGTGCGATGCGCCAGCAGCGCACCGAACAGGAAGACCGCGACCATCAGCAGGCCGATAAAGCTCAGCCGGCCGCCACCCGGCAGGCGGATGATGAGGTCGGAAATGGTGTTGTAGAAGTCGTGATTGATCGGCACCGAATCCTGGGTGATGACCGAAGCGCCGCCACGGGCCAGGAACATGCCGGCCAGCGTGACGATGAAACTGGGCACCTGCAGATAGTGGATGGTGACACCCATGGCCGCGCCGAATAGGGCCGCGACACCGAGCGCGATGGCAAAGGCGACCAGCGGATGAAAGCCCAGCCAGGAAATCAGCACGGCGACCAGCACGCCGGTAAAGCCGATGACCGCGCCCACCGACAGGTCGATGCCGCCCGAAATGATGACAAAGGTCATGCCCACGGCGGTAATGCCGAGAAAGGCGTTGTCGGTGAGGAAATTGCCCAGCACCCTTGTCGAGAGCATGCCGGGAAACTGCGCCACACTCAGCGCATAGGCGATGAGGAAAATGACGGCGGTGGCGGCGAGCGGGCGAAGACTGCGTTTCATTTCGGGGTCGCCTGCCTGGTATCGCGTTTGAAAAAGCCCATCACCGTGCCGACCAGCGGCGATTGCAGCATCAGGATGAGGATGATCATCCCGGCCTTGACGATGAGGTTGAATTCGGGCCGGAAACCGGAGACCAGGATGCCGGTATTCATGGCCTGGATGATGAGCGCGCCGACCACCGCGAGGGGTATGGAAAACTTGCCGCCGAGCAGCGACGTGCCGCCGATGACTACGGCGAGGATGGCGTCCAGCTCGAGCCAGAGGCCGGAATTGTTGGCGTCGGCGCCGCGGATATCGGCGGCGACGATGACGCCGGCAATGGCGGCGCAGAAACCTGACAGCGCATAGACCAGCATCAGCAACATGCGGCTATGGATGCCGGCCAGCGAGGCGGCGGCGCGGTTGACGCCGATGGCCTGGATGAAGAGCCCGATGGCGGTGCGCCGCACCAGCAGGGTCACCAGAACCATCAGCACCAGCGCGATGACAGCCGCCATGGGGAAGCCGAGGAAGGAGCCGGTGCCGATGAAGATCAGCGCCGGATCGTTGAAGGTGACGATATAGCCCTCGGTGATCAACTGGGCGATGCCGCGACCGGCCACCATAAGCACCAAAGTGGCAATGATCGGCTGGATATCCAGCACAGCGACGAGGAAGCCGTTCCACAGCCCGCAGACCAGACCCACTGATAAAGCGGCAATCACGGCGACCGGCGTAGGGTAACCCGCCACGACCATGGTCGCCGCAACCGCGCCGCAAACCGCCATGATGGCGCCGACCGACAGGTCGACGCCCTTTGTGGCGATGACACCAGTCATGCCGATGGCCAGGATCGCCACCGGTGCACCGCGATTGAGCACGTCGATAACGCTGCCGAACAGGCGCCCATCCTGCCAGGTGATGCGGAAGAAATTGGGGAACAGCAGCCAGTTGATCAGCAACACCGCGACCAGCGCCAGCAATTGCGGATTGGCCAGGCGTTCGAGCTGGAGACGCTTCATGCGACGGCCTCGTCACTATGGTTGGCGATGGCCTGCACGATCACGCCGGGATTGATGTTCTTGCCGCGCAGTTCGGCGACCATTTCGCGGTCGCGCATCACCACGATGCGGGAGCTGTAGGCCACCACTTCATCCAGCTCGGAGGAAATGACTAGCATGGCCATGCCATCCTCGCGCAGGCGATTGATGGTGCGGACGATTTCGGCATGTGCACCCACATCGATGCCGCGCGTGGGTTCGTCCAGAATGAGGAAAGCCGGATCGGTGGCCAGCCAGCGCGACAGGATCACCTTCTGCTGGTTACCGCCCGAGAGGAGCTTCACCGGCATGTCGAGCGAGGCGGCACGGATATCCATGGCTTCGCCGAAGCGGCCGGCGATTTCGAGCTGCTCGTCGCGGTTGAGCGCCTTGAACCAGCCGAGCTTCCCTTGCAGGGCGATGACGATGTTCTCGCGCACGCTGAGGTCGCCCAATATGCCCTCGGCCTTGCGGTCTTCCGGGCAGAAGCCGAAGCCGTGGCGGATCGCATCGGTGGTACGGCGCAGGCCGGTCGGCTTGCCGTTGACGCTCACACTGCCCTGATCGGCCGGATCGGCCCCGAACATGATGCGCGCCACTTCGGTGCGACCCGAGCCCAACAGACCTGCCACGCCCACCACTTCGCCCTTGTGGATGGTGAGATCGAAAGGCAGCACGCTGCGCTTGCGGCCATAGCCCTTGAAATCGAGCAGCACTTCGTCGGGATTTTCGCTGGGCTCGACATCGGTGGCGCCGGAAAAGGCAATGTCCTTGCCCAGCATCAGGCGGACCACGTCGGTGCGGCTCAGATCGTCCAGCGGCCGGGTATCGATCAGCCGGCCATTGCGCAAAACCGTCACGCGGTCGGCAATGGCGAAGACCTGGTCGAGGAAATGGGTGATGAAGATGATGGCGAGGCCCTTGGCCTTGAGTCCCCGCACCACTTCGAACAGGCGCTCGACCTCGTTGCGATCGAGGCTGGCCGTGGGTTCGTCGAGGATCAGCACCTTGCCGGATAGTTGTACGGCGCGGGCGATGGCCACGATCTGCTGCACCGCGACCGAGTGCGTGCCCAACTCGCTCGACGGATCGATATGCAGGTCATAATTGGCCAGCAGCGTGCGGGCATCGGCTTCCATCCTGCGGAAATCGACAAAGCCGAAGCGGCGCGGCTGGTGCCCGAGGAACAGGTTTTCGGCCACCGAGCGGTTGGGCAGGAGATTGACCTCCTGATAGACCGTACCGATGCCGTAAGTCTGGGCATGCAAGGGATTGTCGAGCGAGACCTCGGCGCCATCGACATAGATGCCGCCGCCATCGGGCTGGTAGGCGCCGGTCAATATCTTGATGAGCGTGGATTTGCCGGCGCCGTTTTCCCCGAGCAGGGCATGGACCTCACCCGGCCGCAGCCCGAAATCGACAGTGTCGAGGGCAACATGATTGCCGAAAATCTTGAGGACGCCGCGCGCTTCGAGCACGTAGTCGCCGTCTGCCATGGTGTCCCTCCCCGTCGCCATCACCACGTTATCCGCATGCACGGTGTCATCCCGGGCTCGACCCGGGATCCATCTTGAGATCTCAGGATGGATCCCGGCTTTCGCCGGGATGACACCGTGGTTTGAACAAGCGGTTTGGGCAAGCCCGATTAGTAACCCAGGCTCTTGCGGGTATCATACTCGCCCTGCGGATCATCCGCCGGGGTGTAGAGCTTGGATTCGGTGATGATGGTCTTGGGGGGCACGGTGCCGTCCTTGAGATAGGCGGCCAGGGCTTCGAAGGCAGGGCCGGCCATGTTGGGGGTCAGTTCCACCGTGGCATTGGCTTCGCCGGCAACCATGGCGGAGAAGATGTCCGGCACACCATCGATCGAGACCACCTTGATATCGGTACCGGGCTTGAGGCCGGCATCCTTGATGGCCTGGATGGCACCCACCGCCATGTCGTCATTGTGGGCATAGACCGCGCAGATATCGGCGCCGCCGTTTTCGGCCTTGATGAAGCCTTCCATCACTTCCTTGCCCTTGGCGCGGGTGAAATCACCCGTCTGGCTGCGGATGATGGAGATGTTGTCATGGCCGGCAATGGCTTCTTCAAAGCCCTGCTTGCGGTTGATGGCCGGAGTGGAACCGACGGTGCCCTGGAGTTCGACGACCTTGCAATCGGCATCGCCGACATCGGCCACCAGCCAGTCGCCGGCAACACGGCCTTCCAGAACCTGGTCGGAGGCCACCATGGTCAGGTAGAGGTCTTCGGGCGCATCGACGCCGCGGTCGAGCAGCAGGACGGGGATTTCGGCTTCCTTGGCTTCGGCCAGCACATCGTCCCAGCCGGTCGCAACGACGGGCGCGACGAGAATGGCATCGACGCCCTGGGCGATGAAGCCGCGGATCGCCTTGATCTGGTTTTCCTGCTTCTGCTGCGCATCGGCAAACTTGAGATCGACGCCGAGGGCTTCGGCCTGCTGCTTGGTCACCGAGGTCTCGGCGGCGCGCCAGCCGGATTCCGAACCGATCTGGCTGAAGCCGACGACCAGGCCCTGCAGGTTGTCCTGCGCAATGCTGACAGACGTCAAAGCGGTAGCGAGGCTCGCCGCGATGGCGAGCTTGGAAATGATGTTCACGATGTCCTCCCAATTGTGGCCCGTCGCGGCGTGTTCACCTGCGACGATAGGAGGACGCTACATAAAGTACTATTATATGTAAATAGCAAAAAGTATGACTAAGCCCGCGGTCCGTTACGGGTAAAAATCGCTGATTTTTCAGATGATTACCTGCCAATTGGCTGTGTGCTAACCGGCCCGCGCGACGATGAACACTGCCTTGCCCTTGCCCGGCTGCCATTGGTGCTCCATGGAAAATCCGGCGCTGGTCAGGCTCCGAACCAGGTCGGCCGTAGTCATCACATCGAGCTGCGGCAGCAGACCCAGCGCCTTGCCGACAGGGGCGATGAGCTTGAACGCGCCCATCGTGTCGCCAAGACAGGTCGTGCTGCTGACGAAAAGCCCTCCAGGCTTGAGCATCCGAAACACTTTGGCGATGACCGCGTCCTTGTCGGCCAGCAGATGCAATATGCTCATCCCCAGGATCACATCGAAACTGCCGTCCGGCGCATCGAAGCTGGTGATATCAGCGCGCTCGAAGGTTATGTTCTCGACGCCCGCCACGGCGGCCTTGGCCCGCGCAATAGCCAGCATAGACTCGGAAAAATCGATGGCCCTGATATGCCGCACATAGGGCGCATGGAGAATGGCCGTTCCGCCGGTGCCGCAGCCGAATTCCAGCAATTCCATATCCGGCTGCAGGTAGCCTCGCGTCACCTCCAGCTTGGTCTGGTAGGCGGCCTCGTCGGCAATCGGCTGCCGCGCATAGCTGTCGGCCAACTTGTTCCAGAATCTGTCTTCGCCCATGACCCACCTCAGCGTTTGCGATGAGGATACCAAGCCGCCGCCGACAACAAAATTACAGAATTTGCCTAGCGCTGGGTGCTGCCGCGCAGGCTCACCTTGGGCGTGGTGACGAAATGCTCGACCGTGGTGCGGCCGCCAATGCGTTCGAGCAGCATACGCACGGCCTGCCGGCCGATCTCGCGGCCCGACTGGTCGATGCTGGTCAGGTTGTTCTGGGTGAAGGAACAGGGTTCGGAATTATCATAGCCGATGACCCCGATATCCTCGGGGACCCGATAGCCCAGCGTGCGCACGGCGCTCAGCACTTCGAGGGCGTAGTAATCCGCCCAGCCGAAAATGGCGTCCGGCGGATCGGGCCGTTCAAGCAGTTCGCGAACCGTTGCCGTCACGTCATCGAGCTCGGCTTCCGCCGCTTCGATATGGACATAGTGCCCCAGCCCGGCGGCCTGCATAGCCTTGGCAAAGCCCCGCTCGCGGCGGTCGGATACGTCGACCCGGCCAAGCTGGGCGCGGCTGAGCGTAATCATGGCCGGGCGCTTGTAACCCTGCGCCAGCAGGTGCTCCACCACCAGCCTGCCGCCGAGTTCATCGTCATTGTTGACGGTATCGAAGGCGGTGGCTGTGGGTTCGTGATGGGCCACCACCACGATGGGCAGGCTCTTGGCGACCTCGTTGAGACCAGGCGTGTTAAGCCGCTGGCCGATCATGATGATGCCGTCCATCTGCCGGTCGACCATGGCATGAACGATCGTGGTTTCGATCGTGGCAAGGCCGCGTCCCAGCCCGATCAGGGGAATATACTGGGTGTCGGAGAGGCCGTCGTTAATGCCCTCGAATATCTGCGGATAGAAGGGGTTGTTGATGTCGGCCATGATGACGCCGATCGTATAGGTCTGGCCGCGCATACCGCGCGCCGCGGCGCTGGGGCGGTAGTTGAGCGTCGCAATCGACGCCTCGACCTTGGCGCGCAGGGCCGCGCTCACCCCATAGGCGTCACGCAGCACCTTGGATACGGCCGCCACCGAGACACCGGCGTGCTCGGCCACGGTGCGGATGGTCACCCGCCCGCTCCTGGCCGTTGGTATGTCGCTGCCCTGGCTCACGTATTGCCCGAAAAAGTTGTTCCGTCTGCTCTAGGCCAGCGCCGCCTGCTCCGCAAGCCGCGTTCAACACCGTCACAGACCGGCTTTACAATGTTTGTG
Source organism: Devosia ginsengisoli (assembly GCF_007859655.1). NCBI lineage: Bacteria > Pseudomonadati > Pseudomonadota > Alphaproteobacteria > Hyphomicrobiales > Devosiaceae > Devosia > Devosia ginsengisoli. The sequence goes on along the minus strand of NZ_CP042304.1, from coordinate 4,380,895 downwards.
TAACGATCTACAGAGAACGTTATACGAAATGGCGCGAGTAGACGCCAGACCCATCGGGAGGACTTTCGTGAATCACGTTTTGCCGCGCGCCGCAGCCTTGGCAGCGACCTCCCACAAGCACGCCTGGACGGCGCAGATGGTTCGGCCCCTGGCCGACAAGGGCGTCGAAACGCCGGCCAGTTTTCTCGCCAAGTCGTTCACGCTCGACGGCGTCGGCGGCAGCGAGGTGCTCTATATCTCCGCGCTCGGGCTCTACCGTTGCTTCATCAATGGTCACCGCGTCGGCAATGACCTGCTGACCCCGGGCTGGACCAGCTATGACTCCCGCCTGAGCTACCAGACCTATGCCGTGGTCGACCTGCTCGTGCCGGGCGAGAACCGCATCGAAATCTGGCTGGCCGATGGCTGGCTGCGCTCGCAGATGATGTGGGGCAAAGCCCCGATCTTCAACACCTGGGGCAGTGAAATCGCCGCCATCGCCGAGCTGCATTCCGGCAAGGGCGACGGCGCCCCGCTGCTGGTCACCGAGGCGAGCTGGGAGAGCGGCGAGCTGCCAGTGCGCAAGTCGGGCATCTATTTCGGCGAAATCTTCGATGCGCGCTTCACGCCCAAGATCACGGCCGGCAGCGCCGCCATTGCCTTCGACACGAGCAAGCTCATCGCCCACGAAACGACGCCGGTCCGTGAACTCGCTCCCCTCCCTGTGGTCAGGAGCTGGACCGATGCAGAGGGCCGCACTGTCTATGATTTCGGCCAGAACAGCGGCGGCTATGTCGCCTTTGACGTGACCGGCGAGGCTGGCGCCACGGTCACTGTGGAACATGCCGAAGTGCTCAACGAGCATGGCGACTTCTACAACGTCAATTTCCGCACCGCCGCGGCGCGGCTGGAATATACGCTGGCTGGCACTGGCACCGAACATTACCGGCCCTATTTCACCTTCCAGGGGTTCCGCTATGCCCGCGTGACCATCACCGGCACGGCAAAACTCGACAGCGTGGTCTCGGTGCCGATCAGTTCGGTCACCGCGGTCAAGGCCGCCTTCATCTCGGGCAATGACCTGGTCAACCGGCTGGTGCTCAATACCGTCTGGTCGCAGCGCGCCAATTTCATCGAAGTACCCACCGATTGCCCGCAGCGCGACGAGCGGCTGGGCTGGACCGGCGATGCGCAGGTCTTTGCCGGCACCGCCGCCTATTTCGGCGAAGTGCAGGGCTTCTTCCACAAATGGATGCGGGACCTGATGGCCGACCAGCGCCCCGATGGCGCCGTGCCCCATGTCGTGCCGGATCCGACCAAGCTCAACCCTGGGGATTATCCGGGCTTTTACGGCAGCACCGGCTGGGGCGATGCCGTCGCCGTCATCCCGTGGCAGCTTTACCTGCATTACGGCGACGAGGCCTTCCTCGGCGAAGCGCTGCCGGCCATGGTCAAATGGGTCGATTTTGTCTGGTCGATCAGCGATGGCCCGGTGGTCTCCCCGCCGCGCGAATGGGGCGGGCGCGGCTTTTCCTTCGGCGACTGGCTGCAGCCGGGTGGGCCTTCGGCCAAGCCGCTGCCGACCATCGGCGACGATGCCGCCGCCACCATCTACCTCTTTATCACATCCACACTAGTCGCCCGTATTGCCCGCATTACCGGCAATACCGATATCGCCACGCGCCTCGAAAAGATGGCCGCCGAGGTGAAGGCCGCCTTCGCCCGCGAATTCATCACGCCATCGGGGCGGCTGGCCTATGACGACCAGACATCCTATGCGCTCGCTTTCCTCCACGACCTCATTCCCGAGGACAAGCGCGAGGCCGCCAAGCACTATTTCAAGGCCACCATTGCCCGCGCCGACGGCCGCATCGGCACCGGCTTCATCGGCACACCGGCTCTGCTGCCGGCTCTGGTCAAGATCGGGGAAATCGGCCTCGCCGCCGATGTGTTCCTGCAGGAAGAAGTCCCCGGCTGGCTCTATCAGGTCAAGATGGGCGCCACCACCATCTGGGAGCGCTGGGACGCCATCCAGGCCGATGGCTCCATCTACAATCCGCAGATGAATTCCTACAATCACTACGCCTATGGCGCGGTGTGCCAATGGCTGCTGGAAGGCGTGGCCGGCTTCCGGCCGGACGAAACCGAGCCGGGCTTTGCCACGGTGGTCTTCGAGCCGACCATCATCGCCGACCTGTCGCCGGTCAAGGCGAGCCATGCCAGCCCGAAGGGTGACATCCGCGCCGAATGGACGGCCGAGGCCGACCAGGTTCGCTACGAGGTCGAGGTTCCCGCCGGATCGCGCGGCCTGCTGCGCCTCAAGCCCGACTATAGCAATGCACGGGTCGATGGCGCCGCCTGGGATGGCAAGGGCGACTACACCCTCGCGTCTGGCACGCACACCGTCACCTTCACCTACACGCCGGTCGCGCGGAAAGCGCGTGCCGAGCACAGCATCAATGCCCGCACGCCCTGATCGAACAGGCGGCGGCTTGGACTGCCCGCATGGTGCGGGCGCAATGGGAGAGAGACCAATGACCAAGACTTCCCGCAGGATTGCCCTGGCCGGCCTGTCCGCAGGCCTCATGGCAATGACGGCGCTGACGGGCGCAGCCCATGCCCAGAGCATCAACCTCACCTACCTCATTCCCAGCGGCGCCGATGGCGTGGCAGTGGCCGAGGAACTGGTGAAGTCGTTCGAGGCGGCCAACCCCGATATCAATATCGACATCGAAACCCGCCCCGGCGGTTCGGAAGGCGACAACCTCGTCAAGACGCGGCTGGCCACCAGTTCCATGGCCGATATCTTCCGCTACAATTCCGGCTCGCTGTTCCAGGCGATCAATCCGGCGCAGTTCCTGGTCGACCTGACCAACGAGCCCTGGCAGGCCGATGTGCAGGCCTCGTTCAAGCAGGTGGTGACGGCGCCCGATGGCACCGTGCGCGGCGCGCCGATGGGCGCAGCCATGGGTGGCGGCATCTATTACAACAAGGCGATCTACGAAGAGCTGGGGCTTTCCATCCCCAAGACCTGGGCCGAATTCATGGCCAATAACGAGAAGATCAAGGCTGCCGGAAAGGTCGCCGTGATCCAGACCTATGGCGACACCTGGACCAGCCAGTTGTTCGTGCTGGCCGACTATTACAACGTCTCGGCCAAGGACCCCAGCTTTGCCAGCCGCTACACCGCCGGCGAGGCCAAGTTCGCTACCGATGCGGCCGCCCTGCGCGGCTTCGAGAAGCTGCAGGAAACCCATGATGCGGGCCTGTTCAACGAGGATTTCGGCGCCGCCAAGTATGACGATGGCCTGCGCATGGTTGCCTCGGGCGAAGGTGCGCATTATCCGATGCTGACCTTTGCCACCACTGCCATCGCCGCGTCCTATCCCGACATGCTCGACAATGTCGGTTTCTTCGCCCAGCCCGGCGACGAGGCCGATCTCAACGGTTTGACGGTATGGATGCCCGACGGGCTCTACATCCCCAACACCACGTCGAACCTCGATGCCGCCAAGCGCTTCGTGGCGTTCGTCGCCAGCGTCGAGGGCTGCGAGGCCCAGACCCGGGCCGGCGGCGCCTCAGGCCCGTACCTGGTCAATGGCTGCACCCTGCCCGATGACGTGCCGCCGGCTGTCAGCGACATGCTGCCCTATTTCGCCGAAGGCGGGCAGAATGGGCCAGCGCTCGAATTCCTGTCGCCCATAAAGGGGCCGGCGCTCGAGCAGATCACGGTCGAAGTCGGCTCGGGCATCCGCCCGGCGGCCGATGGCGCCGCGCTTTATGACGAGGACGTGCGCAAGCAGGCCCAGCAGCTTGGCCTCCCGGGCTGGTAAGCTCTTGCACATGGGCGGCTTCGGGTGCCTGGTCTCACCCGGAGCCGCCACCTTCCCGAGGAGAGGTACATGGCCGTGATGACTGAGACCGGAACGGCCAGCGCCGCTCCTCTTCCGGCCCTGAAGCGCCGCTCACCCTATCCCGGCTGGTTCTTCCTGCCCGCCGCCATCATCTATGGCGTGCTGTTCCTGCTGCCGACCGTGGCGTCGCTCTATTTCAGCCTGACGCGCTGGAACCTCTTCAGCTCCACCTTCATCGGCTTCGACAATTTCGCGCAATTCCTGCGCGAACCCTTCCTCATCAAGGGGCTCATCAACACCGTGATCTATGCGGTGGTGACGTCGGGCCTCAAGGTCGTGCTCGGCCTGCTGCTGGCCGTGCTACTCACCAGCCAGATCGCGGCGCGGGGCTATCTGCGCTCGGTGGTGTTCTTTCCGGTGCTGGTGTCGACCGTGGGTGTCGGCATCACCTTCACCGTGCTGATGCACCCCACCCAGGGCATGATCAACGAAGGCCTGGCGCTGCTCGGCATCAAGGGGCCAGGCTGGCTGGTCGATCCCAATCTGGCGCTGTTCTCGGTGGCCCTGGTCGATGTGTGGAAAGGCGTGGGCCTCGCCACCGTCATCTACATTGCCGGCATCGTCGCCATCCCCAAGGACTATTACGAAGCCGCTCGCATTGATGGTGCCACCGCGTTGCAGAATTTCCTCTACATCACCCTGCCCCTGTGCCGCCCGGCGACCGTAACCGTGATCATCCTCAGCTTCATCGGCGGGCTGCGCACCTTCGACCTCATCTGGGCCATGACGCGCGGCGGGCCGGGCTTTGCTTCCGATACCGTCGCCTCCGTCATCTACAAGCAGTATCAGGCCGGCTTCTACGGGCTCTCCACCGCCGGCAATGTGGTGCTGTTCATCCTCATCGCCGTGCTGGTCGTGCCGCTGACCATGCTGCTCAATCGCCGGGAGGGGCATGAATGAGCTATCTCCGCCGCTACTGGATCAGCGTCGTCGCCATACTCGTCTCCGGCGTGGTGTTCCTCGTGCCCTTCGCCTTCATCGTGCTGACGGCGTTCAAGGACCAGAAGCAGTCCGCCTTGCGCGACTTCTCCTGGCCCGACGACAATTACCTCTGGAGCAACATTGTCGAGGTGGTCACCACCCGCAACTGGATGCTGCTCACCGCCTTCATCAATTCGACCATCCTGACCGTGGCCAGCGTTACCCTCTTGGTCATCTTCGCCGCCATGGTCGGCTTCGTGCTGCAGCGCCGCAAGACGCGCTTCAACGGGCTCATCGAATTCCTGATCCTGGCCGGCTTGATGATCCCGCCCGCCGTGGTTCCCACCATCTGGCTGCTGCAGGGCATTGGCCTCTTCGGCAAGCTGCATGGCATGGTGTTGATCGAGGTAGCCTATGGCCTGCCCTTTTCCATCATCCTCTACCGCGCCTTCATCGCCACCATTCCGCGCGAGCTGGACGAGGCGGCGATCATCGATGGCGCACGGCCGTTCGACGTGTTCTTCCGGGTCATCCTGCCACTGCTCTGGCCGGTGACGGTCACCAATATCGTGGTGCAGTCGGTGGCCGTCTTCAACGACTTTACCAACCCGCTCTACTACCTGCCGGGCAATGCCAATGCGACGGTGCAGCTGACGCTCTACAATTTCCAGAGCCAGTTCCAGACCTCCTACAACCTGCTCTTCACCAATATCGCCCTCATCACCATCCCGCCCTTGCTGGTCTTCCTGTTCTTCAACCGGCAGATCGTGGCGGGGATGACCGCTGGCGCCGTCAAAGGAGAGACCCATGGCTGGCCTCGAACTGAAAGCGCTCCACAAGAGCTATGGCGAAGTCGAAGTCATCAAGGGCGTAGACCTCAGCGTCACCCATGGCGAATTCGTGGTCTTTGTCGGCCCCTCGGGCTGCGGGAAATCCACCTTGCTGCGTATGATTGCCGGGCTGGAGGACATAACCGGGGGCGAACTCTGGATCGCCGACAAGCTGTGCAACGCCGTCGAACCGCGCGACCGCGGCATTGCCATGGTGTTCCAGAATTACGCGCTCTACCCGCATATGACGGTCTACGACAATGTCGGTTTTGGCCTCAAACTGGCGAAGACGCCCAAGGATGTGCGCGACGCCAAGATCCGCGAAGCCGCGAAAATCCTGCAGATGGAACACCTGCTCGAGCGCAAGCCGAGCCAGCTTTCGGGCGGGCAGCGCCAGCGCGTCGCCATCGGCCGCGCCATCGTGCGCCAGCCAGAAGTGTTCCTGTTCGATGAACCCCTGTCCAACCTCGACGCCGCCCTGCGCGTTGACATGCGCATGGAACTGGCGAAACTCCATCAGGACCTCGGCGCCACCATGGTCTATGTGACGCATGACCAGGTCGAAGCCATGACCCTGGCCGACAAGATCGTGGTGCTCAATGGCGGGGTGGTGCAGCAGGTGGGCGCGCCGATCGAGCTCTACCAGCGCCCCGCCAATCTCTTCGTCGCCGGTTTCATCGGCTCGCCCAAGATGAATTTCATCAGTGTGACCGTGGAAGGTATCGGTGCCGACAAAGTCACGGTGGCCGGCAAGGACCTCGCCACCATGGCCATCCCGGCCGATGACACCGGCATCAAGCCCGGCGATACCGTCACCCTCGGCATCCGCCCGCATGACCTGCTGAACCAAGCCGGCACCATTGTCGGCGAGGTGGTGCTGGTCGAGCGGCTGGGCAACGAGACCAATATCAGCCTCAAGCTGCCATCCGGCGCGTCCTGGCTGGTGGTGCTCGATGGCGACCACGATCTCAAGCCCGGCCAGCGTGTGGATCTCACCTTCGACCCCGCCCGCGCCATCATCTTCGGATCGGATGGCGTGGCCCGGCACAAGCGCTAGCATACCCCCTGTGACACCGGCGGCCTTGCGCCAGCCGGCCTGCAATGCTTTACGGGCGCTTCCGCTGCGTCCGTCGGCGCGGCGCGTAGGGTTCCACATCGCATGATACGTCTCGAAAGCATCGGCAAGCAGAACGGCAAGCAGATCGTCTTCATCGAGGCATCGGCGGTGTTGCAGAAGGGCGAAAAGATCGGCCTGGTCGGTCCCAATGGCGCCGGCAAGACTACCCTGTTCCGCATGATCACCGGCGAGGAGCAGCCTGACGAGGGCCAGGTGTCGATGGATCGCGGCATCACCATCGGCTATTTCAGCCAGGATGTCGGCGAGATGGCCGGCCGCAGCGTCGTCGCCGAAGTCATGGACGGCGCCGGCCCGGTCAGTGCGCTCATCACCGAAATGCGCGCGCTGGAAGCCGATATGGGCGACCCCGACAAAGCCGACGCCATGGACGCCATCATCGAGCGCTATGGCGAGGTGCAGCATCAGTTCGAGGAGCTGGACGGCTATTCGCTCGATGGCCGCGCCCGCGAAGTGCTCGACGGCCTCGGCTTCTCCCAGGAAATGATGGACGGCGATGTCGGCGCGCTGTCAGGCGGTTGGAAGATGCGCGTGGCCCTGGCCCGGATCCTGCTCATGCGCCCCGACGCCTTGCTGCTGGACGAGCCGAGCAACCATCTCGACATCGAAAGCCTGATCTGGCTCGAAGCGTTCCTGCAGAACTATTCGGGCGCCCTGTTCATGACCTCGCACGACCGCGAATTCCTGAACCGCATCTGCACCAAGATCGTCGAGATCGACGCCGGCTCGCTCACCACCTATTCGGGCAATTACGAATTCTACCAGCAGCAGCGGGCTTTGGCCGAAAAGCAGCAGCAGGCGCAGTTCGAGCGCCAGCAAGCCATGCTGGCCAAGGAAATTGCCTTCATCGAGCGCTTCAAGGCCCGCGCCAGCCATGCCGCGCAGGTGCAGAGCCGGGTCAAGAAGCTCGACAAGATCGACCGCGTCGAGCCGCCCAAGCGCCGGCAGGTCGTCGAGTTCGAATTCCGCCCTGCCCCGCGCTCCGGCGAGGACGTGGCGCAGCTCAAGGGCGTCAGCAAGAGCTATGGCAGCCGCACCATCTATGATGGGCTCGACTTCCATGTGCGCCGCAAGGAGCGCTGGTGCATCATGGGCGTCAATGGCGCCGGCAAGTCGACCCTGCTCAAGCTGATCACCGGTACGGCCGATCCCGATGCCGGCACCGTCTCGCGCGGCCCCAGCGTCAAGATGGGCTATTTCGCCCAGCACGCCATGGATGTGCTCGATGGCGACCGCACCGTGTTCGAGCAGTTGCAGGACAGTTTCCCGCAGGCCGGGCAGGCGCCTTTGCGGGCACTGGCTGGCTGCTTCGGCTTTTCCGGCGACGAGATCGACAAGAAATGCCGCGTCCTGTCAGGCGGGGAAAAGGCCCGGCTGGTCATGGCCATCATGCTGTTCGACCCGCCGAATTTCCTCGTGCTGGACGAGCCGACCAACCATCTCGACATCGCCACCAAGGAAATGCTGATCAGCGCGCTCAGCGCCTATGAAGGCACGATGCTCTTCGTCAGCCATGACCGCCACTTCCTCGCCGCCCTCTCCAATCGCGTGCTGGAGCTGACGCCCGAGGGTGTGCACACCTATGGCGGCGGCTATACCGAATATGTGCAGAGCACCGGCCAGGAAGCCCCAGGCCTCAGGAGCTAAAGCGACGTCGGCTTCCCCCAGCAGACCTCATCCTGAGCTTGTCGAAGGACGAGGTCGTGGCACCCAAGCCTCCCCGCGCTCGACCTCATAGACGCGCCGCGCCGCGCGGAATGACCAGCGGCGTATGGGCGATTGGATCGTCGATGATGATGCAGGGCAGGCCGAACACCGCCTCGACCAGCTCGGCGGTGACGATATGGCGCGGCGCGCCTTCGGCGATCACTGCGCCATCGCGCATGGCGATGATGTGGGTGGCATAGCGGCAGGCGTGATTGAGGTCATGCAGCACGGCGACAATGGTCTGGCCGTCGCGCCGGTTGAGCTCGCTCAGCAGGTCGAGCAGTTCGATCTGGTGGGTGATGTCGAGAAAGGTCGTCGGTTCATCCAGCAGCAGCAGTGGCGTTTCCTGCGCCAGCACCATGGCGACCCAGACGCGCTGGCGCTGGCCGCCGGACAATTCATCGACCGGCCGGTGGCTGAGTTCGGTGACCTTGGTGGCCTCCATGGCCGCGATGACCGCCGCCTCGTCCTCGCGCGACCATTGCCGCAACAGCTTCTGGTGCGGATAGCGGCCACGGGCGATGAGGTCGGCCACCGAAATACCCTCGGGAGCAATGGAGGTCTGCGGCAGCAGGCCCAGCCGCCGCGCCACTTCCTTGGCCGGGAAGCTCGAAATGGATTGCCCATCCAGCACCACGCTGCCCGTCGCCGGCTTGATCAGCCGCGACAGCGCCCGCAGCAAGGTGGACTTGCCGCAGGCATTGGCGCCGACGATGACAGTGAAGGAGCGGTCGGGAATGCCCACCGACAGGTCCTTGGAAATGACCCGGCTGTCATAGCCGATGGTGACGCCTTCAGCATAAAGGCGCGGCGTGTCGCTGCTGAGGGCTGGATCGTGTCGGTTCATGTTCTTGTCCCTCATTGCCGGCGCGCTTCGCGCAGCAGCAGCCAGACGAAATAGACGCCGCCCAGGCTGACCGTGACGATGCCAACAGGAATCTGCGTCGGTGCGAAGGCGCGCTGTGCAAGATAATCGGCCGCTGCCAGCAGCAGCGCGCCCATGGCCGCCGCCGGCAGCATGGCAACACCGGCCGAGCCGGTCAGCCGCCGCGCCAGTTGCGGCGCGGCCAAGGCGACAAAGCCGATCGGGCCGGCCGTGGCGGTCACCGTCGCGGTCAGCGCCACGCCCAGCACCAGCAGCGCCAGCCTTGTGTGCTCGGCATTGACACCCAGCGCCCGTGCCGCGTCGTCGCCCAGTTCGAGCTGTGCCATGGGCCGGCTCATCAGCAAAGCCAGCGGGATCAGCACGGCCAGGATCAGCGCCGCCGGCCCCAGCCGGTCGAGCCCCAGCCCGTTCAGCGTGCCAGCGCCCCAGATGGCCGCCGCCATGGCCACTTCGAGCTTTGCGCGCAGCAGCATCCAGGTATTGAGCGAGGTCAGCATGGCCGAAACACCGATGCCGACGATGATCAGCCGAAAGCCCTGCACGCCGCGGCTATAGGCCAGCACGTAGACCAGCAGGGCCGTGCAGAGCCCGCCAGCCAGCGCGCCACCGGCAATGGCATAATAGCCGCCCTGCAGCAGAATGATGACGACCAGCGCGCCGGTATAGGCGCCGGCATCGAAACCGATAATATCGGGGCTGCCCAGCGGATTGCGAGTCAGCGACTGGAAGATCGCCCCGCCCATGCCCAAAGCCGCGCCCAGGATCAGCGCCAGCGCGGTCCGCGGCAGGCGCCACTCCACCACCACCATGTGGATGCGGCCCTCGGCCTGCCCCAGCAAAGCCCTGACCACATCGGGCAGCGGCACCTGATATTCCCCGCTGGCCAGCGTTACCAGTGCCACGGCTAGCGCAATGGCCAGCAGCACGAGGCAGACGCTGACCGTCCTGACATCGAGCCGATGCGACAACGCATCGCCGAACCAGCGCACCGCCCGGATCGGCCGGCCGAAGTCGATGCCCTTGATCTGTTCGAGCGCGCTCATAGCCCGCTCACCCTGCGCCGGCGCGCCAGCAGGATCAGCACCGGGGCGCCGACAAAGGCGGTGACGATGCCCACCTGCAATTCGCCCGGCCGCATCACCACGCGGCCGACAATATCTGATGTCAGCAGCAATATGGGCGCCAGCACCACGGTGAAGAGGAAAATCCAGCGCTGGTCGGGCCCGACGATCCAGCGCGCCACATGCGGCACCATCAGCCCGACAAAGCCGATGGGGCCGGCCGCCGCCGTCGCCGCCCCGGCCAGCAGGGTCGTCGCGACCACGACCAGCGCGCGGGTACGCACCATGTTGGCGCCCAAAGCCGCGGCCAGGTCATCGCCCAGGGCGACGGCATTGAGCGGCCGCGCCACCAGAATCGCGATGACCAGCCCGATGCCGATGAAGGGCAGCACGGCCCACAGCGTTTCATAGCCCGGCGCCACCAGCGAGCCGGCGCCCCATTGGCGCATGCGGTCGAAGATGCTGGGGTTGAGCAGGGTAATGCCCGAGGAAATGCCTGACAGCACCGCGCCGATGGCCACGCCCGCCAGCGTCAGCCGCACCGGCGTTGCCCCGCCCCGCCCGGCCGAGCCCACGGCATAGACAAGCACTGTGGTCACGATGGCCCCGAGAAAGGCGAACCAGATATAGGACTGGATGGAGGTGAGGCCGAACAGGCCCACCGCCAGCACGACGAAGAAGGCCGCCCCGGCATTGACGCCGAGAATGCCCGGATCGGCCAGCGGATTGCGCGTCAGCGCCTGGATCAGCGCTCCCGCCATGCCGAGCGCCGCGCCCACCGCCAGCCCCATCAGCGTACGCGGCACGCGCAGGGCCTGGACGATAGCGTGGTCGTCGCTGTCGTCATAGGCGAAGAGCGCATCGAGGACGGTGGAAACCGGAATGTCCTTGGAGCCAACGGCAATGCTGGCCACCAGCACCGCGACCAGCACCGCAATAGCCAGCAGCAGCCAGGCCAGCCGCGTGGCATTGCTCTGGGCCACGCCGGGGCGTCGTGCGTCCTGGCGCGCCAGGTCCTGGCTGGTGGCGGTGAGGCTCATCCTGGATTGGCCCCGCTGCGCGAAATCGTCCCGATCATGTGGTTGCTCCGCTGTCTTTGGGCATCGGTCGTCAAATTACGATCAGAGGCCGAACTTCTCCAGCGTCGCTTCATATTCGTCGCGCACTTCCTCGGGGTCGCGGTCCGAATCCCAGGCCGCATCGATCTGCGCCTTGATGGCCGGGTCGAGCGCATCCCACTTGGCGTCCCATTCCTCGCCCTGGGCGGTCCAGTAACCGACCAGTTCGTAGCGCTCGGCGGGGAGCTTCAGCTCCTGGCGCACGAATTTGCGGATGGCACGCACCACCTTCTGCTCACCGGCCACCCAGACATAGCCCGGGGTCTGCGGCAGCGGCACGGCGCGCACCACTTCGCCCATCCGGCTCGGCGCCACGCCATTGCCACTCTTGTGCAGCCAGGTCACGGTAGCGCCGGGATGGGCCGGCAATTCCTGCTCGTCCTCGGCCTGTGCCACCTCGATGAATACCCGCGACTGCACATGCTTGGGGGTCTGTTCCAGCAGCCGCGACAGGGCCGGCAGGCCCGTGGCATCGGCCACCAGCAATTGCCAGACGATATCGGATGGTGGCGCATAGAGCCCGCGCGGATTGTTGATGGTCACCCGGTCGCCCGGATTGGCCCGCTGTGCCCATTCGCTGGCCAGCCCGCCTTCATGCACCACGAAGTCGATATCGACCTCGCCCAGTTCGGGCCGCAGGCGGCGCACCGTATAGGTCGAGCAGCGGATGGCGTCCTGCCCGTCCGGATAGGTCCAGCGACCATCCTCGGTGATCTCAGGCAGATGCAGCTTGCCCGTCTTCTCATTGGGAAAGAACAGGCGGAGATATTCATCGCCAATGCCGGTGGTCCTGAACGCGTCGAGGCCCGGGCCGCCGAAAGTCAGCCGCAGCATGCCCGGCGTCAGTGATTGGCGCGCCAGCACCGTGGCTTCGTGGAACATCTGCCTCATGGCCGGCCCGCGGGCAGATAGGCGTGCAGTTCCGGCATGGCGGTCATCCTGTCTGGCTGATTTTCGATCCCGGGCAGGTGCTACATATTATGATACTTATAGTCAAGTTACTTAAATGGGAACCTGCCGCCGTGCGGGTCGTGCCGGCTCGGCCCGCCGGGATTTGACCGCTGTTTCCGGGCGATGAGGCGACTTGAACCAGTAGAAGGGCCGCACCATCAGTTCGTGGGCGGCGCGCATGCTGGCAAAGCCGATCAGCAGCCAATAGAGCGGCAGCAGCAGTTGCGTCGGCAACAGACCGGTCCGCTTCAGGCGCGCCAGACCCAGCGTTGTCATGGCCATGGCGCTGCCATAACCCAGCGCCAGCACGACCAGGTAGAACAGCGTCCAGGCGGTACCATCGACGCCCCCGGCGCCGGTAATCCAGAACAGCAGTAAAACCACCGCGAAGCCGCAATGCAGGATCGGCGTGATGATCATGCCGAGCACCAGCGCCTCAAAGGCCAGCATGGCGGGCAGGCCCATTTCCGCCAGCAGCTTCCCGGGGTCGCGATTGTGGACGATGAAGGTCTGCATCCAGCCCTTCATCCAGCGCGTGCGCTGCCCGATCCAGGGCAGCAGATGCACCGGCGCTGCCTCGCTGGTCACCGAATCCAGCACTTCGACGCGCATGCGCCGCCGGGCCAGCCGCATGCCCAGATCGGCATCCTCGGTGACATTATAGGCGTCCCAGCCACCCAGCTCGCGCAGCGCCTTGAGACGGAAATGGTTGGAGGTGCCGCCCAGCGGCATGGGCAGGCCCCAGCGGGCCAAAGCAGGCAACAGCACGGTGAAAAGCCCGGCATATTCCCCGGCGAACAGCGCGGTCAGCCAGTTCCGCTGGCCATTGTCGATCACCAGTTTCGCCTGCAGGCACACAATGTCGGGGGCGCCACGAAACCGCAAAGCGGCCTTCCACAACTGGTCCGGGTCCGGCACGTCCTCGGCGTCGTACACGACCACATATTCGCCCCGGCACAAAGGCAGGGCGAAATCGAGCGCCTTGGGCTTGGTGCGCGGCAAGGCGTCGGGCACCGAAACCAGGGAAAAGCGCGGATCGCCAAGCCGGGCGCGGACGGCGGCGATGGTGGTGGTCGATTTCGCCTCGACCACGAATTTGATGTCCAGCCGTTCGGCCGGGTAGTCCAGTGCCGCCATGGCCGCGAAGAGCTGAGGCACCATATCGGCCTCGCTGCGCAAAGGGATCAGCACGGAATAGTCGGGCAGTTCCTCGTCCGGCGGGCGGTGCGGCGGCGGCCATGGCGGGACGGGGCAGAACAGGGCGGCGAGGCGGATCGCGGCCGGCGCCAGCAATGTCCCGCAAGCCAGCGGCAACAGCCAGAGCTGGGCGAAGAACGGCGCCAGTAGCAGCAAAGCGACCAGCAGTACCAATGCACCGACAAAGCCGGCGCGCGCCGGCCTGGTGAGTTCGAGATGGGCGGAGGCATAAGGCCAGCGCCGCGCCAGTGTCTGCCGGGCCGCGTCGATCAGCGCTGGCGCCGCCGCCTCGGCAAGATAGTCGCGCAAAGCCGGCTCGGGCACGAGACATAACAGCTTGCTCAGGCGCGGCGTACTGGCCAGCCGATGCTTGAGGCGGATAATGCCGAAAAAGTCCGGGGAGGCGAAGGCGATTTCCCGGTCCAGCAACTGCACCCGGAACATGCGGACATCGGCCAGCGCCTCCAGCCGCGTCGGCTCGGTTCGCCCCCGCAGTCCCTGCGGCACGCGGTCGAAACAGGCATAGCCGGCCCAGGCCGCGGCGCGCTGCATCACCAGCGTGGCGCCCAGGCCAAGCGTGGCCGCACAATAGCGCAGCACGTCGACCTCACGCTCCAGCGCGGCCTCCAGCACCTGCAATGCGGCGGCTTCCTCCAGGCCATCCATGGCGAGGATGGCCCTGATCAGTTCCAGCGCGTCCGACATCAGTGGCGGGCGGCTGCCGGCATCGGCAGAGATTGATGGATCACGCCGCGCTCGGCGAGCATGGGCGCGGTTTGCCCCGTAACGCGACGGACATTGGCCAGCGCCTCCTCGCTCACCTCGATCCAGGCAGCCAGAGTGGGCTTGCCGTCGATCAGCGCGGGCGCGCCCAGCGGCGTGATGTGCCAGCCCATGCTCACGCCATGCTCGAGCATGTAGATGGTCGAGACGAAAGTGATGAAGCAATAGCCCTCCAGCAGGGCATATTCCATCATCGCGCAGAAAAGGGCTGCAGACTCCGGCGCGCGCCGCCGTCCCTCGCGTCGATCGGGTCGCACGTAAAAGCGCGTCCAGTCGGCCCCAAGCGAGGGTGAGGCAGGGAAAGCTCCTTGCACTAGTCCGGGAAAGACAGTCTGCAGCAAGTTCGGTTTATCGAGCGGGGTGAAGCGGGAGCCGCCGACCAGCTCGTCGCCATCGAGCAGCAGGAGGTGGGTCGCATCCTCGGTGTCGAAGGCATCGACATCGCGCCGGTCGGGGCGACGGATCGCCTCCCAGCCCTGCATATCGACGAAAATCGTGTGTCTCAGCCGGAAATTGCGCTCCAGCAGGTCAATAGAATAGCGGTCCGCTGGTGCGCGGATCGAATACACCCTCATTGCTTCTGCCCCCCACAGCACAAGATGACACGCCAGTTAGGCACGTCCCTCCGGGCGAGCGATATTGGTATAAATCACAATGGGCGCAAAAAAATTCCGCTAGACCCCCGCATCATTACATTGCCCGGGTTCGATCAGAGTATAATGAGCTTGTGCCGGATCGCCTCGACTACGGTATGCACCCGGTTATTGGTGCCCAGCCGCTGCTGCGCATTCTCGCAATGCTGGTTCACCGTTCGCGCCGACAGGCCGGTGATATCGGCGATCTCCCCCGCCGTCTTGCCGGCCGCCACCCATTTGAGCACTTCGCTTTCGCGGTCGGTAATGGCGCGGCGCGGCACCAGGTCGGTGCGGCTGCTGTTGAGAAACCGCAACTGGCCATGGGCGTAGAGCGCCAGCATATGCAGCTCCAGCCGTCTTTTGTCGTCGAGTTCCTGCGTGCCGCCCACCAGCGACACCACGCCCTGCATGCCGCCTTCCATATGGATGGGCACGCAAAAACCCTCATCCATGCCGAAATCGCGCGCTTCCTCCATCACCCTGTGGGCCGGCAGGTCGGCCTCGCGGTCATAGGGCGCGTCGGACCAGTCAAACGGTCTCGTGGTGGAAAAGCAGTTCCGCGCTACCGGGTCGAGATGCACATAGCCCAGGCTGGTGTAACGCTCGTACCATTCGTCGTTCCAGCCCGAGAGCAGCACGAAGGGCCGTACGTCCTGGCCACGATCCGGCAGGCCGGAAATAATGAATCTCTGGAAGCCGTAATTCTCGATGGCGTCATACATGATTTCGCGGATGCCAGCACTATCGGTCTGCTGCTGGATTGCCTCGACAATCGACATGAAATCGGCGTTCACCGGTTACCCCTACCCCCGGATACTTATGTTCGAATACTGATCATATTCGGGAGTCTTGGCAAGCCGCGCGGAAACGGCCGCCGCAGCGGCCGTTTCCTATGCATCAATGCTTGGTGTCGAAGTGATGCGGATTGAAGTGATAGGCGGTCGAACAGAACTCGCAGACCACTTCGATCTCGCCGTTGACAGCCATCTCCTCGCGGTCCTCGGCGGTGAAGCTGGTGGCTAGCATGTCCTCGATGCGATCCGCAGAGCAGGTGCAGCGCTCCACCATGGGCAGCGGGGTGAACACCCGCACGCCCGTTTCGTGATAGAGCCGGAACAGCAGCCGTTCCGAGCTCAGGTCAGGGTCGGCCAGTTCCAGGTCGTCGACCGTTGCCAGCATCACCCTGGCCTCGGTCCAGCCATCGGCTTCCTCGAAATCAGGGTCGGCGGTTTCCGGATTGTCGAAATTGCCATCGCCCGGCAGGTCCGCCATTTGCGACATGCCATGCTCTGGCAGGTGCTGGATCAGCACCCCGCCGGCGCGCCAATGCGGCCGGTGATCGCCCTTCCGGGTGAACTCGGCCACCGCCAGGCGAACCTGGGTTGGGATCTGCTCGGACTGCATGAAATAGGTGTGGGCCACCTCTTCCAGCGAATTGCCCTCCAGCGCGACGATGCCCTGGTAGCGCTCGGTATTGGGGCCCTGGTCGATGGTCATGGCCAGGTGCCCCTTGCCCAGCAGTTCGCCGGGCTGGATGCGCCCCTCTTCGGCAGCTTTGAGCACCGCATCATGGTCGAAGCGCGCATAGCCGCGCAGCCCGTCCGGCGCGTCGAAATCGACCACCAGCAGGTTCACCGGCCCATCGGTCTGGGTCTGCATGATGAACTTGCCCTCGAATTTGAGCGACGAGCCGATCAGGGCGGCCAGCAGCACCGCCTCGCCGAGCAGGCGGGCGACCGGGGCGGGATAGTTGTGGCGGCTGAGGATGGTGTCCAGCGCCTCGCCCAGCCGCACGCTACGACCGCGCGTGTCGAGCTGGTCGAGGGTGAACGGTACGACGGTGTCGTCGCCGCTTTCCGGCCGGTCGAGCCCGAGGGCACTCATCAGGTTCTCGCTCATGGCAGTCGTATCCGTGGTCATCGTGGTCACGTGGCTTTCAGGTCGGCTCGGCCCGGCCGGAAATACCAGTAGACCTCATCCTGAGCTTGTCGAACCACGAGGGCGTGGCACCATGGCGACACGACCTCGTGGTTCGACAGGCTCACCATGAGGTCTACTCATGAATCCGGTCAATATCAGGGTTTAGTTGACGTCGACCCCGAAGGCCCAGCACAGGATGGCTTTCTGCGCGTGGAGGCGGTTTTCGGCCTCGTCGAACACCACCGATTGGGGACCGTCGATCACTTCGTCGGTCACCTCGTCGCCGCGATGGGCGGGCAGGCAGTGCATGAAGAGGGCGTCCTTGGCCGCCAAGCCCATCAAATTGGTGTTGACCTGGTAGGGTTTCAAGACCCGCCGGCGCTCGGCCGCGTCCACGTCGCCCATCGACACCCAGGTGTCGGTGATAACCAGATCGGCGCCCTCGACCGCTTCGCGCGGATCCTCGATCAGCCGGACCCGATCGCCGGCCCGGCGGATATCGTCCATCAGGTCCTTTTCGGGGCTGTATTCTTCCGGCGTCGCGATGGTCAGGTCGCATTCGAACAGCTCGGCCGCATTCACCCAGGAATGCAGCACATTATTGCTGTCACCGACCCAGGCCACCTTGGCGCCTTTGATATTGCCGCGATATTCCTCGAAGGTCTGCAGGTCCGCCATGATCTGGCAGGGATGGGCGCGACGCGTCAGCCCGTTGATCACAGGCACGGTGGCGCCTTCGGCCAGTTCGAGCAGGTCGGCATGGCTGAGGATGCGGATCATGATGGCGTCGACATAGCGGCTCATCACCTTGGCCGTGTCTTCCAGCGTCTCTTCGCGGCTCAGCTGCATTTCCTGGCCGGACAGCATGATAGTCTCGCCGCCGAGCTGGCGCATGCCGACATCGAAGCTGACGCGGGTCCGGGTGGATTGCCGCTCGAAGATCATCGCCAGGACCTTGTCCTTGAGCGGCTGGGGGCGATCCCCTTCCTTGAGGCGTGCCTTGAGCGAGGCGGCGGTGTCGAGCATGCCGCGCAATTCGGGATAGGTGAAATCGTCGATCGATAGAAAATGCCTTGGGGTGCCGGTCGAGGTCATGGGCCGGGTTCCTTTATGACGCTATGGGTTCAGTGCAGACGCAAGTCTTCGCTCCCCCTCAGGGAGGAGGAAACAGACCGCGTCGTCGCCGACCGTAATAGCGCACGCTCAGATCCATCTTATCCGACCGCCGGAACCGACGCCGTCTCCGCCTCGATCGCATCGAAGGCGGCAGCGAGCTTGCCCATGGCTTCCTCGATATCGGCCTCGGTGACGATCAGCGGCGGGATGAGCCGCAGCACATTGTCCCCGGCCCCGATCGCCAGCAGGCGCTGATCGTCGCGCAGCCGCGCCACGAAATCGCGCACCGGTGGGGTGATCTTGATGCCGGCCAGCAGGCCCTTGCCGCGCAGTTCCAGCACATAGTCAGGATATTTCTGCGCCAGTTGCTGCAGATGCCAGGCCAGCTTCTGGCCCATCTGGTTGACATGGTCGAGGAAGCCTGGCGCGAGAATACGGTCGAGCACGGCATTGCCCACCGTCGTGGCCAGCGGATTGCCGCCATAGGTCGAGCCATGCGTGCCCGGCACCATGGAGGCCGCGACATCGCCCCTGGCGAGGCACGCGCCGAGCGGGAAGCCGCCGCCAATAGCCTTGGCCACTGCCACGATATCGGGGGTAATGCCGGTCCATTCAAAGGCAAAGAAACGCCCCGTCCGGCCATAGCCGCACTGCACTTCGTCGAGCACCAGCAGCATGCCATGCTCGTCGCACAGCGCGCGCAGGCCCTGCATGAATTCAGGCGTCATGGCGGTAACCCCGCCCTCGCCCTGCACCGTCTCTATAAGAATGGCGCAGGTCTGCGGCGTGATCAGCGCCTTGACCGCGTCGAGGTCGCCCGGCTTGGTATGTTTGAAGCCGCCCATCGGCGGGCCGAAGCCTTCGAGATAGCTCGGATTGCCGCCGGCGGCGATCGTGCCCATGGTGCGGCCATGGAAGGAGCCGGTAAAGGCGATGATCTCGTAGCGATCGACCTCGCCCTTGGCCCAGAAATAGTGCCGCGCCGTCTTGATGGCGCATTCCAGCGCCTCGGCGCCCGAATTGGTGAAGAACACCGAATCCGCGAAAGTGGCGTCGACCAGCCGCTGGCCGAGCTTTTCCTGCTCGGGAATGGTGAACACATTGGAGGTGTGCCACACCTTGTCGGCCGCATTTTTCAGCGCGGATACGATATGGGGGTCGCCATGGCCCAGCGCGTTGACCGCGATGCCGGAATGGAAATCGAGATAGTCTCGGCCATGCTGGTCGTACAGGCGCATACCCTCGCCCCGCTCGAAAGCGAGTTCGGACCGGGCATAGGTGCCGTAGAGCGCAGACATGGTTATTTCCTTATATTGGCGGGTTGAAAGCAGGTTAGCGGCGCAGCGTGACAATAGCGCCACAAAAACCAAAAACGCGCTCGTTGCGCAGCGCGTTTCGGCGTCAGAGTTAGGCCAATTTTGCCAGATAAGTCAATGATTATGCCCCAAGTGCCTGATTTGACTCGAGAGTTTGTTAGGACAATTTTAACCAGTGAATTTACGGGGAAAGTCGAGCCCGACTCTTGATCCCGATTCCGCCGATGTCGTAAACTCCTTGGCATTGGGAACACGATATCTCGTGTGGCGGACCCACCTGACATACGACGCCTAGCGTTTGATGGCTGCCATTTATCATTTGGCGGCGCAATGAAGGATTCTGTTTTGACGATGGTTTCAGGAGCACAACCGGCGGGCTGGACTGACGAGCGCGTCGAGACTTTGAAAAAGCTCTGGATGGAAGGTCTCTCGGCCAGCCAGATTGCAGGCGAACTCGGCGAAGGGGTTACCCGCAATGCCGTGATCGGCAAGGTGCATCGCCTCAAGCTTTCGGCGCGGGCCAAGCCGACCAATTCGACCCCGCGCGCCCGTCCGGCCTCGCGCCCGGCGCCGCGCCGCGTTGCCAGTCCCTCTTCCGGCCTTTCCGGCATGGGTGGCGCTGCCAAGATGCGCTCCTCCATGCCGCGCCCGCAATCTGTGGGCGCCACGGCCCTGGCGCATGATCCGCAGCTGGAAGCCGACCTCTATGTCGCGCCTGCCGTGGCCGAGCTCTTCATTCCCGAAGACAAGCGCCTCAACCTGCTGCAGCTCAACGAGCATACCTGCAAGTGGCCGATCGGCGATCCGCTGACCAAGGACTTCTACTTCTGCGGCCAGCATAGCCTCGAAACCGGCCCCTATTGCGAATTCCACTCGCGCCGGGCCTACCACCAGGTCGACAAGAAGCGGCGCTAGTCGCGGCATACCGGAACAAGCAAGGGCGCCCGCAAGGCGCCCTTTTTGTTTCAGAAGTGGGGGCACCATGCCTCGCCAAGAGTGGAGCACCCCTCGCCCCTTGCGGGAGAGGGGGATTTTTGCGGCGTCCAGCCGGAAAAATCGGGTGAGGGGTGCTGCGTCATCCCATGCTTCAATGCGGAGAAGAACCCCCTCATCCGCCCTTCGGGCACCTTCTCCCGCAAGGGGAGAAGGGAAATCGCGGCTGCGGCACCATCGCACCCACCAGCCCTCTTAAGGCAAAAACACATCCACCCGCATGCCCTCACCCGGCTTGCTCTTGATGGTCATCTGCCCGCGATGGCGGTTGACGATGTGCTTGACGATGGCCAGGCCCAGGCCCGTGCCCTTCTTCTTGCGGCTGGCATCGGCGTCGATGCGAT
The DNA here is from genome assembly GCF_007859655.1 of Devosia ginsengisoli. Taxonomy (NCBI): domain Bacteria; kingdom Pseudomonadati; phylum Pseudomonadota; class Alphaproteobacteria; order Hyphomicrobiales; family Devosiaceae; genus Devosia; species Devosia ginsengisoli. The sequence goes on along the minus strand of NZ_CP042304.1, from coordinate 4,360,089 downwards.
AGAACCGTTCGGTGAGGCGCGGCACATGTTCGGGCTCGACGCCCGGCCCATGGTCGATGACAGTCACCTGATGCTGAAACCCCGCACGTTCGGCCGGCGCCAGGCTCACTTCGACGAATTTGCCACCGGCGCCATATTTGATGGCATTGTCGAGCAGGTTCTCGAACACTTCATAGAGCTGGCTGCGATCGCCGGTCGTGCTGCTCGGTCCCTCGAACAGCGTCAGGCGGATTTCCACATCGGCCGTCTTGGCCTGCGTCATCAGCCCCTCGCGCACTTCGCGCAGCAGGCCCGCCAGGTCGATGCTGCCGGTGGGCCGCACATGCTGGTGCATCTCGATGCGCGACAGGCTCAGCAGATCATCGATCAGCTTGCTCATGCGCTCGGCCTGGCCGCGCATGATGCCGAGGAATTTTTCGCGCGCTGCCGCATCCTTGGCCGCCGGGCCGAGCAGCGTGTCGATAAAGCCCAGCAGCGACGCCAGCGGCGTGCGCAATTCGTGGCTGGCATTGGCGATGAAATCGCTGCGCAGCGCCTCGACACGCTTGAGTTCGGTGAGGCTCTGCACCGTGACCACCAATTGGCGGTCCTCATCGGTCAGCCAGTCCCGGCCGGGCTGACGCAGGGGCGACACCACCACCTTGTCCCAGGTTTCCGACGGCACGGTTTCATGCAGTTCGATGCTACGCACCGTGCCGCTGCGCATGACCGTGTCGATGGCCTGCACCAGTTCGGGATTGCGCAGCGAAAAGGTAATGGGGTTGCCATTGCTCACGGCGGGAAACTGCCGATGCGCCGCCGCATTGGCATGGACTACCACGCTGCGCCGGTCCAGCACCAGGCAGGGATCGGCCAGCGCGTCGGCAAAGGCGAAGACCGCGTCGTCGTCATCATCAAGAACAGGCCGCGGCAGCTCCGCCGTCCGCGTCACGGTAATCGTATTGCCCGGCAGGATGGCAAAGCCGGCCAGGATGACGAGAAAACCGACCAGCGCCGCGACCGGTCCCAGCTCGCCAAACAGCACCAGCACGGCGAATACGCCGAATATGCCCGCCAGCAGACCGGCCTGCGCAGTGATGCGCGCCAGCGCTATCGCCAGGCGGGAAACGGGCAGGCTGTCTTGCGGCTCGTCCATATTTTGTTTCCGGGAATCAACCAGTTGCGACGCCCCTTGCGCGCGCGGGCGTTCTCATAGCACGGTGGATATGACAGCGGAGAGACAGCGGAGAGACAGCATGACCGATCCCTTTACCGGCTTCGACCTTGAAAATCCCGACCTGCCCAAAGCCATCAAGAAGCACGCCATGGCCTCGGGCAACTATCCATACGAAGATAAGCTCGATAGCGACAGCTATGAAGAGCAGATGTATCAATTGCAGAAGCAATTGGTGTCGCTGCAGGCTCACCTCGCTGAAAGCGGCGAGCGCGTGATGATCGTCTTCGAGGGGCGCGACGCTGCCGGCAAGGGCGGCACCATCAAGCGCTATCTCGAAAATCTCAATCCCCGCTACAATATCATCGCCGCCCTGCCCAAGCCCAACAACCGGGAAAGCACGCAGTGGTATTTCCAGCGCTATGTCGACTGGTTCCCCGCTGCCGGGGAGACCGTGCTGTTCGACCGCTCCTGGTATAACCGGGCCGGCGTCGAGCCCGTCATGGGCTTCTGCACGCCCGAACAGACCGAGCATTTCCTCGAGGAAGCGCCCGAATTCGAGAAGCGCATCACCCGCGACGGCATCCACCTGTTCAAGTTCTGGCTCTCCATCGGCCGCGAAATGCAGCTCAAGCGGTTTCATGACCGCCGGCACGATCCGCTGAAAGTCTGGAAACTCTCGCCGGTCGATCTGGAAGCCCTGGGCAAATGGGATGCCTATTCCGATGCCGCCGACACCATGCTTACCCGGACCGACAGCAAGCACGCGCCCTGGACGGTGATCCGCGCCAATGACAAGCGCCGCAGCCGCCTCAACGTCATCCGCACGGTGCTCGACCGGCTGGACTACAAGGGCAAGGACGGCAAGGCCATTGGCGAAGTCGACAACAAGATCGTGCTGAGCGCAAAGGACTTTTTGCACCACGACGGGGAGGAGTAGCCCCTACTCCGCCTCGATACTCCCGATCCGCTTGCTGGCCGTGGGCCAGCTCAGTTCCGTGGTCCGGGCGATCACCGCTTCGGCCAGTGTGAACAGCGAACCATTGGCGTCCCAGGTGCGGCCCATTTCCGTCCGGCAGGGCAGCACCAGCTTGGCGAAGCGGCTCACCGGACTCATCCACTCGTCGGTGATGAGCACGATCTGCGCCCGCCGCGCCGCCAGTTCGGTGGCCACGTCGATCAGGCTCGGATCGTAGCGCCGCACGTCGAAGATGATCGCCAGGTCTCCCGGCTTCACGTCGATCATCTGGTCGGCCCGCGTTGCCGGCCGGCCATCGAGCCGCCGCACCCCCGGCCGGATCACCCGCAGATGGGCCTCCATGTAACCGGCCAGAAAATCGGTGAAGCGTCCGCCGGCAAGATAGCAAGCGCCCCGGTTCTCGGCGAGCCGCGTGCAGACCGCTTCGAATTCGGAGGCCGGGATCAGCGCCGCCGAGCCACGCAGATTATCCACTGCCTGGGCCGCGAAGCGATCGAGGAACTGCGCATCGCCATCCGCCCTGATATCGCCGGCCGCGCTGCGCTGCAGCGGCGATTTGGAGCGTTCCTCCAGCTCCTCGCGCAAGGCGCGCTGGAAATCGGGATAGGATTTGTAGCCCAGCGCCGACACGAAGCGCAGCACCGTGGCCGAACTGGCCCCCGCCTGCTGTGCGAATTCGGCGACCGGGGCCAGGCCCAGCGTCGGATACGAGCCCAGCAGTCCCCGCGCCGCCCGTTTTTCGGCCGCCGTCAGCCGGTGGATCGCATCGTGGATACGCCCGGCAACCGATTTTCCTTCCATGCGGCCCTCTGAATTTATGATTTCAGCATTGACAGTTTTGACCAGTATGGAACTACTGATACAGAAGTTAACCGATGCTGCGTAGGGGGTGCAGTGGACGTCAGCGGTGAAAAAGCGGTGTTGGTCTCCAATGCGCGCGGGGCGTCGCCCTTCGTCATCGTCTGCGATCATGCCAGCAACCGCATTCCCACCCGCTATGGCGATCTGGGCCTCACCGCCACCGAGCGACTGAGCCACATCGCCTGGGACCCCGGCGCGCTGGCCGTCAGCCAGCGCCTGGCCGACCAGCTCGATGCACCGCTGGTGCAATCCACCGTTTCGCGCATCATCATCGACTGCAATCGCGAACTCGACGCGCCCGACCTGATCTGGACCCTGTCGGAAAGCACCCGCATCAAGGCCAATGAAAATCTCGACGCGGCAGAGCGGCAATACCGGATCGACCATTTCCACCGGCCCTATCATGCCGCCATCGAGACGTTGCTCGAGGCGCGCCGCCATGCTGGGCAGGAAACCATCCTCGTCTGCATGCACTCCTTCACACCGGTCTATCTCGGCGTCGCCCGCCCCTGGCCCATCGGGCTGATCCATGGCGTGGATACCGGCTTTACCAGGGCGCTGTTCGACGCCCTCAAGGACGAAGACCCCGATCTCAACCTGGGCTGGAACGAGCCCTATGCCGCCCTTAACGGGGTGACGTTGACGCTGGAAAAGCATGGCGACGGGCGCGGGCTTCCCGCCACGATGATCGAAATCCGCAATGACGAAATTCTCGACCCTGCCGGGGTGGCCCTGTGGGCCGATCGGCTGGGGCGGCGCCTCACGGCCGCGCGACAGGCTTTGAAGGCCAAACACGGATAGCCGGAGGAAACCATGACCAAGAGACAGGAAGCAGCATAGTGCCACAGCCGATAGTCTTCTTCGTTACATGGGTCGATCGCATCAACCGCCTGGCCGGGCGGTTTGCGATGGCGATCTTTTTCGTGATGGCCGCGATCATGCTCTGGTCGACCATAGCCCGCACCGTGTTCGGAACGCCGGTCAACTGGGCGCTGGAAATGACCCAGTTCCTGCTCTCGGCCTATTACCTGCTGGGCGGCGCCTATGCCTTCCAGCATGGGGCGCATGTCCGTATGGACCTGTTCTACGACCGGCTTCCCCTGCGCGGGAAGGCGGTACTCGACGCGATCACCCTGCTGGCCGTTATCTTCTTCCTCGTGGTCCTGCTCTGGGGCGGCCTTTCGAGCACGCAATATGCCATCCAGTATGGCCAGAAGAACTATTCCGCCTGGTCGCCTCTGCTCTGGCCCGTCAAGGTCGCCATGAGCCTGGGCATCTTCCTCATGCTCCTTCAGGTCATCGCGCAATTGTTCCGGGACATTGCCCAGGCCATGGGTAGGCCCATTTCATGACACCTGAACTCATCACGCTCTTCATGTTCGCCACCATGATGGTGCTGCTCTTCACCGGGCAGCGCGTCTTCGGCGTCATCGGTTTTGTCGGCTCGGCCGCCGCGCTCTGGCTCTGGGGCAATGGTGCGGTGGAGATGCCGTTCAACCAGGCCTTCCAGGTGCTCAACTGGTATCCGCTGATCACGGTGCCCTTCTTCGTCTTCATGGGCTACATGATGAGCGAGAGTGGCATCGCCTCGAACCTCTATCGCATGTTCCATGTGTGGTTCGGTCCCGTGCGCGGCGGGCTGGCTTTGGGCACGATGGGCTTGATGGTGCTGATTTCCTGCATCAATGGCCTCAGCGTCGCCGGCATGGCCATCGGCGCCACCATCGCCCTGCCCGAACTGCTCAAGCGCGGCTATGACAAGATCATGGTGACCGGCGTCATCCAGGGCGGCTCGACCCTGGGCATCCTGATCCCGCCCAGCGTGGTGCTGGTGCTGTTCGCCATGATCGCGCGGGCGCCGATTACCGAATTGTGGCTGGCCGGCATCATGCCCGGCCTGATGATGGCGACCATTTTCGGCGTCTATGTCTATGTCCGCTGCCGCATCCAGCCCGAAATGGGGCCGCCCATCGCGCCCGAGGAACTGGCGCAGATCTCGTTCCGCGAAAAGCTGTTGCTGCTGCGCGAGGGCATCATGCCGGTGGCGGTGTTCGCCATCATGATGACGCTGTTCCTCACCGGCATTACCAGCCTCACCGAAAGCTCGGCCGTGGGCGCGCTCCTCGCCACTATCGCGGCGGCGCTGTCGGGCAAGCTCAACTGGCAGGTGCTCGAATCCACCACGCGGCACACGCTGCTGATCAGTTGCATGTTCCTCTGGATCATCCTGGGCGCGCTGTGCTTCTCGTCGGTCTATGACGGGCTGGGCGCCGTGCGGGCCATCGAGAACCTGCTGCTCAACACGTTCGGGCTGGATCCCTGGGGCATCCTGATCCTGATGCTGCTCAGCTTCATCGTCATGGGCATGTTCCTCGACGATACGGCCATGCTGGTCATCGTCGCGCCGCTCTATATTCCGCTGGTGCGGCTGCTCGGCTTCGATCTGATCTGGTTCGGCATTCTCTACACGATCACCTGCCAGATCGCCTATATAACCCCGCCCTTCGGCTACAATCTGTTCCTCATGCGCGCCATGGCGCCGCCCGAGATCAGCCTGGCCGATATCTACCGCTCCATCCTGCCCTTCGTGCTGCTCATGGTTCTCAGCGTGATCCTGCTGATGATCTTCCCGCAGATCGCGCTGTGGCTGCCCGGCCTCTATGCCGGTCGATGAGGAGAGCTTTTGTGAGAGGGAAACCAACACAGAAAAGGGGGCGCTGGCCGAGCTAGTCCGACGTCGAGTTCAACCAGGCGTTCCGGCGAACAGCGCGGGCGCCACCATCACAGGGGATAAGCAGACATGACTGATCTTCTCAACAAGCGCAGCTTTCTGAAGCGGGCAGGCCTGGCCACCGCCGGCGCCGTGGGCGCCACGGCTCTGGCAACGCCCTATGTCAAGGCACAGGAGCCGATCCGCTGGCGCCTGCAGACCTATGCCGGTCCGGCACTGGCCGAACATGTGGTCAAGAACGCCATCGACTGGTTCAACACCGCCGCCAATGGCGAAATGGTCATCGAACTCTATACCGCCGACCAGCCGGTGCCGCATGGCGAGCTGTTCCGCGCCGTGCAGACCGGCACGATCGACGCCGCCCAGAGCGACGACGACTCCGCCGCTGCACCCGTCGACGTCAAGGTGTTCGGTGCCTATTTCCCGCTGGCCTCGCGCTATTCGCTCGACGTGCCGGCCCTCTGGCACTGGCGCGGCCTCAAGGAAATCTGGGAAGAGGCCTATGCCGAAATCCCCGATGTCACCTGGCTCTCCACCGGCGCCTGGGATCCGTGCAATTTCGGCACCACCAAGCCGATCAACTCGCTGGCCGACCTCAACGGCTTGCGCGTCTACACCTTCCCCACTGCCGGCCAGTTCCTTTCCAAATACGGCGTGGTTCCGGTCTCGCTGCCCTATGAAGACGTCGAGCCGGCCCTGCAGACGGGCGAGCTCGACGGCATCTGCTGGTGTGGCACGACCGAGCTGCACACGGTGGGCTGGGCCAATGCGCTCAAATACTACCTGACCAACCCGCTTTCGGGCGCCTGGGCGGGCTCGTATTTCGTCAACACCGCCAAGTGGAACGAGCTGCCGCCGCATCTGCAGCAGCTCTACCGCATGATGATCGATACCTCGCACTACTATCGCCAGCACTGGTACTGGGCGGGCGAGGCGAGCTACCGCCTCACCGGCAAGCTGGAGTTGACCACCATTCCCGCCGCGGAATGGAAGCAGGTCGAAACCGACGCCGTGGCCTTCTGGGACGAAATCGCCAAGCAGTCCGAGCGCAGTGCCCGGGTGGTCGAGATCATCAAGAAGTACAATGCGGATATGGAGCTGGCTGGCCCGCCCTACCGCTACAGCTGACAGTGATTGCCGGTCGCGTTCGCGCGGCCGGCACCAACCCCGCCCGGAGAATTGAATGGCCGCCTATTCCCTCGACGCCCTGCGCAAGGATGTCGCCGCCGGCAGCATGGATACGGTGCTCGTCGCCTTCCCCGACATGCAGGGGCGGATGATCGGCAAGCGTTTCCAGGCCGAATATTTCCTCGAAACGGCCAATGACGAGACGCATGGCTGCGACTATCTGCTGGCCGACGATATCGACATGGAGCCGGTGCCCGGCTACTCGGCCGCCAATTGGGGCAAGGGCTATGGCGATTTCGTCATGAAGCCCGATCTTTCGACGCTGATGAAGGCCAGTTGGCTCGAGGGCACCGCCATCGTGCTCTGCGACCTCGCCGATCACCATCATCACGACCCGATCCCGCACAGCCCGCGCGCCATCCTCAAGGGCCAGATCGAGCGTCTCGCCGCCATGGGCTATACCGCCAATGCGGCGACGGAACTCGAATTCTATCTCTTCGACGAGGACTATCGCACGATCAGCCAGAAGGGCCATGCGAAAGCCCAGACGGCGGGCGACTACATCCAGGATTACAATATCTTCCAGACCACCAAGGAAGAGGGCGTGATGCGCGCTTTGCGCAAACACCTGCAGGCCTCGGGCATTCCGGTGGAATCCTCCAAGGGCGAGTGGGGCCCCGGCCAGGAAGAGATCAACGTCAAATATGCGGACGCCCTCACCATGGCCGACCGCCATGTCGTGCTGAAAAATGCCACCAAGGAAATCGCCTGGGCCCGGGGCAAGGCCGTGACCTTCATGGCCAAGTGGGACTATGCCCTGGCCGGTTCCTCCAGCCACATCCACATGTCGCTGGCCGACAAGGCGGGCAAGCCCATGTTCGTCGATGCCAAGGACGAGCGCGGCATGAGCCCGCTGATGAAGCAGTTCATGGCCGGCCAGCTCGCCTATGCCCGCGACATCACCTGGTTCCTGGCGCCCTATATCAACAGCTACAAGCGCTTCCAGGCCGGCACATTCGCGCCCACCAAGGCCATCTGGTCGCCCGATAACCGCACCGCTGGCTTCCGCCTGTGCGGGGAAGGCAGCAAAGCCATCCGCACCGAATGCCGCATCGGCGGCGCCGACCTCAACCCCTATCTCGCCATCGCCGCTTTGCTCGCCGCCGGCATCAAGGGCATCGAGGACAGACTGGAGCTGGAGCCCGCCTTTGTCGGCGACGCCTACACCACCAAAAAACTCCGCGAAATCCCCAAGACCCTGCGCGAAGCCACCGAGACCATGCACAAGTCCAAAATGCTGAAAGAGGCCTTCGGCGCCGGTGTCATCGACCACTATGTCCACACCGCGGAGTGGGAACAGCTCGAATACGATCGCCGCGTCACCGACTGGGAATTGAAGCGGGGGTTCGAGCGGAGCTAAAGTCTCCGCCACATACTCGGTGTCACCCCGGCCCTGAGCCGGGGCCCATCCCGAGATCGCACCGCCGCCGCAAGGTCGCTTGAGCAAACCACCTGGCGGCCATACAGAAATCTCAGGATGGATCCCGGCTCAAGGCCGGGATGACATCGTGGGTTGGATGAGTTCGGAACACATGACTGACACTGTAAAAATCATCTCCCCCATCGACGGCAGCATCTATGCCGAGCGGCCGCTTGCCAGCGCCGCCGAAATCGACGGCGCCGTCAGCCGCGCCAAAGCCGCCCGCCACGCCTGGGGCGAAACCACCATTGCCGAGCGGCAGAAAATCCTCAGCCACTTCGTCGACGCCCTTCTCCTCATGAATGACGACATCGTGCCCGAACTCGCCTGGCAGATGGGTCGCCCCATCCGCTTCGGTGGGGAGAAGCGCGGCGTCGAGGAGCGCAGCCGCTACATGATCGAGTTGGCCGCCGAGGCATTGGCGCCCTCGATGCGGCCCGAAAAGGAAGGCTTCACCCGCTACATCACCCGCGAGGCGCTCGGCACGGTCATGGTCATCGCGCCGTGGAACTACCCGTTCCTCACGGCGGTCAATTCCATCGTGCCGGGCCTGATGGCCGGCAATGCCATCATCCTCAAGCATGCCAGCCAGACCCTGCTGGCGGGTGAGCGCTTCGCCGCCGCCGCCGAAAGCTCCGGCCTGCCCGCCGGGCTGTTCCAGAACCTGGTGCTCGGCCACAGCGACACCGAAAAACTCATCGCTTCGGGACAGATCGACCACATCAATTTCACCGGCTCGGTCGAAGGCGGCCGCCGTATCGAGAAAGCCGCCGCCGGCACCTTCGCCACGCTCGGCCTCGAACTGGGCGGCAAGGACCCCGCCTATGTCCGAGCCGACGCCGATCTCGACAATGCCGTCGAAAACCTGGTCGATGGCAGCTTCTTCAATTCGGGCCAATCCTGCTGCGGCGTCGAGCGCATCTATGTGCATGAAGCCGTCTATGGCAGTTTCGTCGAGCGCTTCATCGACAATGCCAAGGGCTGGACCCTGGGCAATCCCTTGGACACCGACACCATTGTCGGCCCCATGGCGCGCGGCAATTTCGCCGACCATGTCCGCCAGCAGACCGACGAGGCCATTCGCGGCGGCGCCACGCGCCATCTCAACAGCAAGCACGACCTCGACAAGCCCGGCTCGCCCTATCTGGCGCCCGAAGTACTGACCAATGTGAACCACCAGATGTCAGTCATGCGCGAAGAGAGTTTCGGCCCCGTCGTCGGCATCATGAAAGTGACCGACGATGTCGAGGCGGTCACCCTGATGAATGACAGCCCCTACGGCCTCACCGCCTCGATCTGGACGCAGGACCTCGACGCTGCCGCCAGGCTGGGCGCACAGGTCGAGACCGGCACCGTCTTCGCCAATAGGTGCGACTATCTCGATCCGGCCCTAGTCTGGACCGGCGTCAAGGACACCGGCAAGGGCGGCGGCCTGAGCGAGATCGGCTATCAGAACCTGACGCAGCCGAAGAGCTACCATTTGAAACACGGGCGATAGCCATGGGGGCACCGCACATGACGTCTGCAGAACTGCAAGAACAGCATAAGCGAACGGAAACATTGAGGGGACCGACAGGGTTGGGCGGCTGGCTGATCCTGCCGGCCCTGGGGCTGTTTGCAACGCCGGTTCTGGCTATACCGACCTTCGGCGACCTGCTTCCGCTGCTAACATCCGGCGCTGGCCTGACAGCAGCTCAGATGCTCGTGGTCTGGTTCGAATTGATATCGAATGTGGTGCTACAGCTTCTTGCACCAGCCGTTCTGCTCGCTCTCTTCTTCCAGAAGAAGCGATACTTCCCGCTGCTATATGCCGGCTGGCTCGCCGCCAACCTTCTCATCATGCTGCTGGACCTCGTCTTCGTCTACAACGCCTTCCGATCCTATTACGACACACCGGGCGTGGTTTTTTGGGATCAGGATACAGCGCAAGGCATCGGCAGGGCGGTGTTCGGCGCCGCCATCTGGATACCCTACATGTTCAAATCCGTGCGGGTGAAAAACACCTTCGTCAACTAAGGGGGACAATGATGGTCACAAAAGCCAACTGGAACTACCCAACCGCAGTCAAATTCGGCCCCGGCCGCATTGCCGAACTGCCCGAAGCCCTCAAATCATCAGGCATAACCAAACCCTTGCTGGTGACCGACGCTGGCCTCGCCAGCCTGCCGGTCACCCAGAACACTGTGCAGATCCTCAGGGACGCTGGCATCCCGGTCGGCCTCTTCGCCGATGTGAAGCCCAATCCCATCTCGGCCAATGTCGAAGCTGGCATCAAGGTGCTGCGCGAGGGCGGGCATGATGGCGTCATCGCCTTTGGCGGCGGCTCGGGTCTCGACGTCGGCAAGGTCATCGCCTTCATGGCCGGCCAGACAAGGCCGATGTGGGACTTCGAGGATATCGGGGACTGGTGGACCCGCGCCGATCCCAAGGGCATCTTCCCCATCGTCGCCGTGCCGACCACCGCCGGCACCGGCTCGGAAGTCGGCCGCGCCGGCGTCATCACCGATGAGACGACCCACACCAAAAAGGTCATCTTCCACCCCCTAATGATGCCCAAAGTGGTCATTGCCGATCCCGAACTGACGGTCGGCATGCCCAAATTCATCACCGTGGGCACGGGCATGGATGCGCTGGCCCATTGCCTCGAAGCCTATTGCGCGCCCGGCTATCACCCCATGGCCGACGGCATTGCTGTGGAAGGCATCCGCCTCGTCTTCGAGAACCTGCCCAAGGTCCATGCCGACCCAAACGATGTCGAAGCGCGCGGCCACATGATGAGCGCCGCCGCCATGGGCGCCACCGCCTTCCAGAAGGGGCTCGGCGCCATCCACGCCCTCAGCCATCCGGTCGGCGCGCTCTACGACACCCATCACGGCATGACCAATGCCGTCTTCATGCCCTATGTGCTGGCGGTCAACAAAGCGGCCATCGAGGCCCGCATCGCCCGCCTCGCCGCCTATCTCGGCCTCGCCCCCAGCTTCGAAGCCTTCCAGCACGCCGTCATCGGCCTGCGCATGCGCCTCGACGTGCCGCACACTTTGGCCGATTTCAAGGTGGACGCCAGCCAACGCGACCTGATCGGCGACATGGCGATTGTCGATCCCACCGCGGGCGGTAATCCGGTGGAACTGACCAAGGCAAGAGCGCTGGAGATTTTCGACCGGGCCATGGAGGGGCGGGTTTAAGACACCAGTCCATCAGTCGTCACCCTTCTCCCCTTGAGGGAGAAGGTGCCCGAAGGGCGGATGAGGGGTGTCGGACTCTCCCCACACTCAGAAGCATGGGAGAGCGCAGGACCCCTCACCCGGTTTTCCGCTGAACGCGGAAAACCACCCTCTCCCTCAAGGGGAGAGGGCTAGGGTTCAGTGGCTCTCCACCACACCTCGCACCGTCTCCTTCACCCCCAATTCGAACAGCTCATCCAGCGCCGTCGCCACGGTCTCCCCGAACGCCTGATTGTCCGCCAGGTCCGTGCCGAATACTTCCACCAGCCCCGCCAGCCCCTCATACAGCGCCTCGGCATCCCCGCCGGCATCGGCGGCAATCGCCATCATCCGCATGGCCAGCGGATCGCGCACATCGATATTCTCGCCCTTCTCATCGATGCCGGTGACATAGCGCATCCACGCCGCCACCCCGAGCCCCAGCCGCTCAAAACCCTGCCCGGCTTTCAGCCGCTCGCGAATAGTCCCCAGCAGCCGCTGCGGCAGCTTCTGCGACCCATCCATGGCGATCTGCCAGGTCCGGTGCTTCAGCGCCGGGTTGCGGAACCGATCGAGCAACTGATCGCGATAGGCGCCCAGGTCCACGCCGGGCATGTCCAGCGTCGGCATGGCCTCCTCGGTCATCAGCCCATGGATCAGCTTGACGAAGTCGGTATCGCCCATCACGTCTGAAATATATTCATAGCCCGCGAGATAGCCGAGATAGGCCATGGTCGAGTGGCTGCCATTGAGCATGCGCAGCTTCATGCGCTCGAAGGGCTCCACATCCCCAACCAGTTGCGCCCCGGCCTTCTCGAAGGGCGGGCGGCCCTGCGGGAAATGATCCTCGATCACCCATTGGGTGAAGGGCTCGGTCATGATCGGCCAGGCATCCTCCGCCCCGATCAGCCCGGCCACCGTTGCGCGGTCGGCATCGGTGGTCGAGGGCACGATGCGGTCCACCATGGTGCCGGGGAAGGCTACACCGGCAACATATTCCCCCAGAGCCGCATCGCGCAGGCTGGCGAATTTGGTGACGATCCGCTGCACCGTCTCGCCGTTGGAGGGCAGGTTATCGCAGCTCATCACCGCGAAGGGGGCAATGCCCGCCGCCTTGCGCCGCGCCAGCGCCTCGACCAGCATGCCCGGCGCCGATTTCGGCGCGGTGGGATTGGCCAGGTCATGCACGACGTCAGGATGGCGCTGATCCAGTTCGCCGGTAGCCGGATCGTGGCAATAGCCCTTTTCGGTCACGGTCAGTGAGACGATGCGGATGGCCGGGCTCGCCATCAGCGCCAGCAATTCCTCGCGCTCGGTATTGGCGTCGAGCACCTTTAGGATCGAGCCGATCACGCGCGGATGCGTGCCCTCGGCGTCGCGGATGGCCACCGTATAGAGCCCGTCCTGCGGCTCCAGCGCTTCCTTGGTGTCCGGCCGGCGCAGGCTGGCGCCGACAATGGCCCAGTCCGGATTATCCTTCAGCAGGTCATCGACATAGACAGCCATATGCGCGCGATGAAACGCCCCGATGCCCAGATGCACGATACCTGCCGTGACCTGGCTGCGATCATAGTCAGGCAGGCGGACGCCGGCGGGGGCATTGGCAATTGTGCTGGCGCTGAGGCGCGTCATGGAAGTCTCCGCGATGAAATCGCGCGCACCATAGTCAGATTTCATCTTGTATGGAAGAGCGCCGCTATGTCATTCACCCGTCTCTACGTCATTCCCGCGAAGGCGGGAATCCACTCTTTGGCGGGACAGCAGAAGAATGGATTCCCGCTTGCGCGGGAATGACGCTGTGACTATGCGAATAGCCCATCGTGGAGGACGTGCAGTGACAAATCGTTTCGTCAGCATCGGTGAATGCATGATCGAGATGAGCGGCGGCGAGGATCGTCAATATCGCCTCGGCTATGCCGGCGATACGCTCAACACCGCCTGGTATATGCGCGCCTTGCTCGGCGAGGACTGGTCGGTCGACTATTTCACCGGCCTCGGCGAAGACCGCTATTCCGGCGATATCCGCGCCTTCCTCGACGCCAACAATATCGGCACCAGCCACATAAGCACCGTGCCCGGTCGCCGTCCCGGCCTCTACCTGATCCACCAGGAAAAGGGTGACCGTCACTTCACCTATTGGCGCGACACCTCCGCCGCCAAACTGCTGGCCGACGACAAGGACGCGCTCGCTGCGGCCGTCAAGGGCGCCAGCATGGTCTATTTCTCCGGCATCACGCTGGCCATCCTCGCCCCGCGCGCCCGCGGCCGGTTGCTCGGCGCCGTGGTCCGGGCGCGCGATGCCGGCGCCAAGGTCGTGTTCGATACCAATATCCGCCCTGCCCTGTGGACCAGCCCGCGCGTCATGACCGCAGTGCTGACGGCTGCCGCCACCATGTGCGACGTGGTGCTGCCCACCCACGGCGACGAGGCGCCATTGTTCGGCGACAAGTCGGTAGACGACACGGCCGACCGCTATCTTGAGCTCGGCGTCGAGGAAGTGGTAGTCAAGGATGGCGCGGGCGAAGCGCTGATCGCCACCGCTTCCGAGCGCGTCAAGGTCGCGCCGCAGCCCGGCGCCAAGGTGGTCGACGCCACCGGGGCCGGCGACAGTTTCAACGGGGCCTATCTGAGCGCGCGGCTGGCCGGCAAGTCCCTGCAACAGGCCGCCGAAGCGGCCCACCGCGTGGCCGGCGTGGTCATCGGCCAAAAGGGTGCGCTGGTCGATCCGAAATTGCTTGCGGAATAGGTGCGTTCAACGAGCGCTGCCACACACGCGATGTCATCCCGGCCTTGAGCCGGGATCCATCCTGAGATGTTTGTCCTCCCGCCAGGCCTGTTCGAGCCACCTTGCGGCGGTGGCTCAATCTCAGGATAGGCCCCGGCTCAAGGCCGGGGTGACACCGTGGTTGGGGCAATAGCAGCAGCAGTCCGGCCCCAGCCCTAAAACACCCGATCCTTCTGCTCTTCCATATACGCCACTTCCTCCGGCGTACTCACCCGCCCCAGCGCCTTGTTCCGGAACGGGAACCGGCCAAACTGGGCGATGCAGTCGCGGTGTCCGGTCATGAATTTCATCAATTCCTCGCCGAACTGTTCGAAATGCCGGCAGCCTTCCTCCTGGATCACCAGCGATTCCGCATGCATGAAGGGCATGAACAGGAACATGCGCCGCTCCATCGGAATGACCTCGTCGGCCCCGGCAGCAATCGCCTCCTGTGCCAAGGCCACGGCCATCTTGTCCTGCGCGAAAGCCTCGGGCGAACCGCGATGCAATTGCCGCGAAAACTGATCCAGCACGATGATCTCGGCCAATCGCCCCTCGGGCGTCGCCCGCCACGCCCAGGCCTCGCCCAGCGCCACATGCGGATGCGTTTCGGCAAATTGCTCCGCCAGCGCCGTATCGAATTCCGCCTTGCCACCAAACCAGTCGTCCTGGCCGTGCTCGACGAACCAGAAGCGAAGAACATCCTCGGCTGTGCGCATGATTTCTCCCGGATTGCTGTGTGCAATTCCCTCCCTTGTGAGGAGGGGATTGCTTCGTGTCTACCCCACCAGAACCCTGATCCGGTTGCCGAACGGATCCTGGGTCTCGATACCGCCTTCAACCGGCGCCACCGGGGCCCCGGCCCCGCCCAGCCGCGTCTTCACACCCTCCAGCGTCGCCGCATCCGGCACATTGATGGTGAACCAGCGCAGGCCGGCAGCGCCCGCCGGGGGCAGCGTGGCATTGGGGCCGGACCAGATATTGAACGCGATCGTATGGGGCATGTAGTCGAGCCCCACATCGCCCATGCCGAACGAGGTGATCAGCAGGAAACCGGCAAAGCCGATGAGATCGCGATAAAAATCCATCGCCTGCTGCAGGTCGCCCACATGCACATGCACATGGCCGATCCGTGTGCCAGCGGGCATGCGCGCGGCCAACACCGGCTCGGGCCCCAGTTCGGCCAGCAGCCCGTCCATGTCGATGGGGTCGCGGCCCGAATGGGGCTTGCCCTCCGCTGTCACCGCATAGGTCTCGCCCTTGTCAGGGTCGCCCAGCGTGCCGCGTCCCGGCGTTTCGAAGGTGATTTCGATGCCGTTGCCGTCGAGGTCCCAGAGGTAGATCGCTTCACTCACCAGGTGGTCGGTCGGCGAAATCCGCACATTGCGCTGCAGCGCCCGCACCGCCATTTGCGCTAGGTCGGCCCGCTTGGGCACGTGGATTGCGACGTGATAAAGCCCGATGGTACGCTGTACCGATGGCCGCGTCGCCCCGGTTTCCAGCACGATCAGCGGCTTGCCGCCGGCGCCCAGCACCAGCTCGTTGCCGGTTTCGGAAATGAGGTCCAGCCCCACCACGTCCTGCCAGATGGCGAGCGCCTTGCTGCGTTCGGTCACGGCGATATGCACCGCGCCCAGCGTCGTGGTCAGCGGCAGGATGGGCTTGGATTTCACGTTAACCTGTACGGATGTGTCGATCATGGCGACCTCCTGAATTGTCCTGCAGAGCATATAGGCCCCGGCATTGGTCGCGCCAGCGCCCCGGTGTTGAAGGCATTGTTCGCCAAACACGCGCAATCAGGGTGCCTTCCGCTCTTCATAGTTTCGTGCTGGAGTGCGGCCTCACTCGTTTCCAGGAGACTTCCCATGCCCAAGATCATGTATACCGCGCGCGCCACATCCACCGGCGGCCGTTCCGGCCATGGCGCCACTGATGACGGCGTGCTGGACGTCACCCTGACCACGCCCAAGGAGATGGGCGGCGACGGCGCCCGCGGCACCAATCCCGAACAGCTGTTCGCTGTCGGCTATTCGGCCTGCTTCCTCGGCGCCATGAAGGCTGCCGCCCGCAAGAGCGGCGACAAGATTCCCGAAGACGCCACCGTCACCGCCGAAGTCAGCTTCAAGGACCGCGCCGATGGCGAGGGCTTCTGGATCGAAGCCGCCCTCAAGGCCCACATTCCTGGCATGGACAAGGCCAAGGCCGAAGACATCATCCAGCGCGCCCACGTGATCTGCCCCTATAGCGAAGTCAGCCGCAAGGGGTTCGACGTGACGCTGGACGTGGTCTAGCCTCTTCACGACATTCTCAGTCTGCCTCCCTCCCCCTTGTGGGGAGGGACAGCGAGATAGGACTTAGCTTGCTAAGTCCGTGATCGAGCCGGGTGGGGGTATGGTTCCGCAAGCTCAGTGCGCGTGACACCCCCACCCTTGATCCCTCCCCACAGGGGGAGGGAGATGATTGAGAGCACCACGCACCTAAAAAGCGCCGGGCTCATACCCCGGCGCTTCCGTTTTACGCCACCAGTCCCTTGGTCAGCTCCAGCGCCTGCCGTTCGAACAGCCGGCGATAGATGCCGCCATTGAGGCGGATGAGCTGGTCGTGGTCGCCCTCTTCGACAATCTTGCCCTTGTCGAAGACCAGCAGCCGGTCCAGCGCCCGCACCGTGGATAGCCGGTGGGCGATCACCAGCGTCGTCCGGCCCACCATCAGCCGTTCCATGGCCTGCTGGATCTGCACTTCGCTCTCGCTGTCGAGGCTCGAGGTCGCCTCGTCCAGGATCAGCACCCGCGCATCGGCCAGGAACGCCCTGGCGATGGCGACACGCTGCCGCTCGCCACCTGACAGCTTCACGCCCCGCTCGCCCACCATGGTTTCGTAGCCCTTGGGCAGGTCGAGGATGAAGTCATGCGCATTGGCCTGCATGGCCGCCAGCTCGATCTCGGCGCGCGTGGCGTCGGGGCGGGCATAGGCGATGTTCTCGGCCAGCGTGCGGTGGAACAGGATAGGCTCCTGCTGCACGATGGCGATCTGGCCGCGCAGGCTCGATTGCTTCACCTGGGCGATATCCTGCCCGTCGATGCGGATCGCGCCCGACTTCACGTCGTAAAGCCGCTGGATCAGCTTGACGAAGGTCGTCTTGCCCGAGCCCGAATGGCCCACCAGCCCCACCCGCTCGCCCGGCGCAATCCGCACCGAGAAATCGCGGTAGAGCGGCGTCGGATGGGCGCCATACTGGAACGTCACATGGTCGAAGGTGATCTCGCCCTTGCCGATGGCAATCGTCTCGGCGTCGGCCTTGTCATCGATGCCCAGCGGCGTCCTCTCGAGCGCCACCAGTTCTTCCATGTCGTTCACAGCCCGCTGCAGGTTGCGGATATGCTGGCCCACGTCCCGCAGATAGCCCTGCAGCACGAAGAACATGGCGAGCACGAAGGTGATGTCACCCGGGCTGGCCAGCCCGCGCTGCCACATCAGCAGGCCCGTGCCGAGAATACCGGCCTGCATGGTCACCATCATGAAGCCCTGGATGGTGCCGCTCAGCGTGCCGCGCTTCCAGGTGCGGCGCGTGCGGGTATCCCACTTGCCCAGCACATGGCGCAGGCGACCCTCTTCGCGCTCCTCGGCGCCAAAGGCCTTGACCACCGAATTGCAGCTCACCGCGTCGGCCAGCGCACCGCCAAGCCGGGTATCCCAGGCATTGGCCAGGCTCGCTGCCGGCGACACATAGCCCATGGAAAGGGCCACCGTGACGCCGATATAGACCACCGAACCCAGCCCCACGACCAGGCCCATGACCGGCCAGTATGAGCCCAGGATCACCGATGCGCCCACCAGCATGACCACCGATGGCAGCAAGGCCACCAGCAGCACGTCATTGAGCGAATCCAGCGCCCACATGCCACGCGTGATCTTGCGCACCGTCGAGCCGGCAAAGCTGTTGGCGTGCCAGTCGGTCGAGAAGCGCTGTACACGGTGGAAGCCGTTATTGACGATATCGGCCATCATGCGGATCGTCAGCCGGATGACGCCCTGGAAGATGAACCAGCGCAGGACCACGCTGGTCAGCCCCAGGCCGACCACGATGGCAAAGGCGCGCAACGCCTCTTCGGCGCCGGCATTGGCCCCGCCGGCAATGGCGTCGACGATCTGGCCGGAAAACACCGGCACCATGACTTCGGCAAGCGTCGAGGCGATGACCAGCGCACAGATGGTGCCGACCAGCGCCAGCCGGCCCGACCAGTGGCGGAAGGTGAAGCCGAGCACGTTGCGATAGGCATCGGCACGGAAATCGAGTTTCTTGCGACTCATATTGGCAGTCCGGTCCCGTTATCCGGCAACCGGCCCTCAAAGCAGAGAGATGAAAGGCACAGCCCGAACGGAGGACGGAATGATCCCCGTCAGATCAAGTGGGCTGTGATGAAGAAGAAAACCGCGGGCGGCTGGCCTGTTCGGCGGGCCGCGGATGGGGACGACCTAACGTCGTGCGTCGCCCATGGGGAGGATATTGAATGTGCCTGCCATACAACGCCTCCCTTGTTCGAGATCTGAAGCGGTGGACGTTTTGTAACGAAACCGTTCGGACTTGCCAACGGGGTATTTTGCAACGTCGCAACAGGTGATGCAGGAAAGACACACCAGCAGTAGCCCTCATGGTGAGCCCGTCGAACCACGAGGGCGTAGCACGATGTCTCCACTCGCCCGACCTCGTGGTTCGACAAGCTCACCATGAGGTCTCAATTTGCCGGGTGGCGCCCCGCCCCCTTCCGGGATTACCCTCCGGCCAACCGATTCAAAACCAAGAGGCCTACGCCCAAATGACCATCGATCCCGTCAAGCTCGACAAGCTCGCCCAGGTTGCCATCAAGGTCGGCCTGCAACTGGCCGAGGGCCAGGACCTGATCATGACCGCGCCGATGAGTGCCGCGCCCCTGGTCCGCCGCATCACCGAGCATGCCTACAAGGCCGGCGCCGGGCTGGTCACGACAATCTATTCCGACGAGGAAGCCACCCTCGCCCGCTACAGGCACGCCAATAGTGCCAGCTTCGACAAGGCGGCCGGCTGGCTCTATTCGGGCATGGCCGAAGCCTTCAAGAACAATGCCGCGCGGCTGGCCATTGCCGGCGACAACCCGATGATGCTGGCCGGGCAGGACCCGGACAAGGTGACCCGCGCCATGCGCGCCAATTCGACGGCCTACAAGCCGGCGCTCCAGCTCATCACCGGCTTCGACATCAACTGGAACATCGTCTCCTATCCCAGCGCCGCCTGGGCCAAGCTGGTCTTCCCCAATGACAGCGAGGAAGAGGCCGTCTCCAAGCTGGCCGACGCCATCTTCAAGGCCTCGCGCGTCGACCAGGACGACCCCATCGCTGCCTGGAAGGCGCACAATGCCAATCTCAAGGCGCGCTGGACATGGCTCAACGGCAAGGCGTTCTCGGCACTCAAATATACCGGCCCCGGCACCGACCTCACCGTGGGCCTGGCCGATGGCCACCGCTGGAAGGGCGGCGCGTCCGAAGCCAAGAACGGCATTACCTGCAACCCCAACATTCCCACCGAGGAAGTGTTCACCACCCCACACAAGCTGCGCGTGGAGGGCCATGTCTCGGGCACCAAGCCGCTCAGCCACAATGGCGCGCTGATCGAGGACATGCAGGCCCGCTTCGAGGGCGGCAAGCTGGTCGAGTTCAAGGCCAGCAAGAATGGCGACCTGTTCAACAAGGTGCTCGACACCGACGAAGGCGGCCGCCGTCTCGGCGAAGTGGCGCTCGTGCCCCATTCCTCGCCGATTTCGGCCTCGGGCATCCTGTTCTTCAACACGCTCTACGACGAAAACGCCTCCTGCCACATCGCGCAGGGCCAGTGCTATTCGGACTGTTTCGTCGGCGGCAAGGACCTGACCCAGGAGCAGATTTCGGCCCAGGGCGGCAACACGTCCAACATCCACATCGACTGGATGATCGGCTCCGACAAGATCGATATCGACGGCGTTCACGCCGATGGCAGCACCGAGCCGGTGATGCGCGGCGGCGAGTGGGCCAACTAGGGGACGCTACGCAACAGCCCTCATGGTGAGCCTGTCGAACCATGAGGGCGTGGCACAATGGGTAAGAGGAGAACACGCATGCGCCTGGTGCTATCGACCCTGAGCCTGCTCGCCCTGGCGCAACCCGCTTTGGCCCAGACGGTGCTGGAAACCGACTTCACCATTTCCGTGCCCACCACGCCGGGCCAGCCCGATGTCGTCGAAAGCACCACGCTGGTCCCACTGCTGGCAGACACCTGCTACAATTGGCACCTGCGGCTGGGCAAGGTGAAGGGTGCGGTGGAGATTGTGGAAATCCTCACCCTGCCCATCGCCGCGGACGACTGGGGCACGAGCGACAATACCGTTATCTCCGACGACCAGCGCACCGCCACCAGCACGATGAGCCTGACACCGGACGATGGCTGGATCGGCCACGGCTGGTGTGTCGTCGAAGGCGATCCAGCCGGCGACTATGTCATCGAGGTCAAGTCAGGTGACGAGGTGCTGCACCGGTTCGATTTCGAATTGCAGGAGATGTAGGGGATACGGCACATCCTCACCCACCCACGATCCCCCTCTCCCCTTGTGGGAGAGGGATAGGAAATCTGCGTTCAGCAGATTTTCGAGGGTGAGGGGTGCTGCGCTCGCCCATGCTTGGAAGCAATGGAATGGCTCGGGCCCCCTCATCCGCCCTTCGGGCACCTTCTCCCACGAGGGGAGAAGGGAAGAAGCGCTACCCCCGAAACTCATTTTCCCGAATGCTCTCCGCCTTCATCTCGATCGAAAACCCCGGCAGTTTCGGCGGCATATAGGCCGCATCCCTGATCTCGCACGGCTCGACGAAATGCTCGTGCAGGTGATCGACATATTCGATCACCCTGCCCTCCTTGGTCCCCGACACGACCAGATAGTCGATCATGCTCAGATGCTGCACATATTCGCACAGCCCCACCCCGCCGGCATGCGGCCACACTGGCAATCCATATTTCGCCGCCATCACCAGCACCGACAGCACTTCGTTCAGCCCGCCAATCCGGCAGGCATCGATCTGCACGATGTCGACCGCCCCATCCTTGATGAACTGCTTGAACAGGATGCGGTTCTGGCACATCTCCCCGGTCGCCACCTTGATCGGGGCAATGGCATCGCGGATCGCCCTGTGCCCTGACACATCATCCGGGCTGGTCGGCTCCTCGATGAAATAGGGGTTGAACTTCGCCAATGCCTTGACCCAGTCCACCGCTTCGCCGACTTCCCACACCTGGTTGGCGTCGATCATCAGCTTGCGGTCCGGCCCCATGATCTCGCGCACGATTTCGAGCCGCCTGATATCGTCGTCGAGATCGCGGCCCACCTTCATCTTGATGTGCTGGAAACCCTCCGCCACCGCCTCCTTGGCCAGCCGCGTCAGCTTCTCGTTGGAATAGCCCAGCCACCCTGCCGATGTGGTGTAGCACTGATAGCCTTCCGCCTTGAGCGTCGCGATCCGCTCGGCCTTGCCCGCCTCGGCCTTGCGGAAAATCGCCAGCGCTTCCTCCGGCGTGATGGCGTCGGTGAGGTAGCGGAAGTCAATAATGGATACGAGCTGCTCGGGCGTCATATCCGCCACCAACTGCCACACCGGCTGGCCCGCTTCCTTGCCCAGCAGGTCCCACACCGCATTGACCACAGCTCCGGTCGCCAGATGCATCGCCCCCTTGTCCGGCCCGATCCAGCGCAACTGGCTATCCCCCGTCACATGGCGCCAGAAGCGGCCGGGATCTTCGGCGATCCAGTCCAGCTCCAGCCCGACCACCCGGCTCTCCAGCGCCCTGATCGCCGCCACCACCACCTCGTTGCCGCGCCCGATGGTGAAGGTCAGGCCATGCCCCGCATGCGCCCCGTCGGTACCCAGGATCACATAGGCCGCCGAATAATCCGGGTCGGGATTCATCGCATCGGACCCATCCAGCGAAGCCGAAGTGGGAAAGCGGAGATCATGGGTGGAAAGAGCAGTGATCTTGGTCATGGCAAACTCGGCTGAACTGAAAAAGCGCTGTGCAGGGGTGCATTAAGCATTCGGATTAACGGGGACGGAGTCCCTGATATGGCAATATCTGATGGACCGGGGTGGACGACGGGGGCGGAGATGACGAACGAGGCTATTGGCCGGAGCTATCAGCGCTACTATGGCTGGCTGCTGAAGCTGGGCCTGGTGCGCTCTCTGATCGTGTGCACCTCGATCGCCACCATGACCTCCGTGCTGTGCACGGCTGCGGTCATGCTGCTGATGCCCGATTCCAGGGCCTATTTCTGGTACAACATGATCGTCGCCGTGGCCTCGCCGCTGCTCAGCGCGCCGGGCCTGGCGCTGATCGCCTTTGCCATGGTCTACAAGCTCGACGAGACCCAGACGGCGCTGACCCTGGCCGCAGAAACCGATGCGCTGACCGGCGTCGCCAATCGCCGCTATTTCATGGCGCAAGCCGAGCGGGCCTATGCCGATGCGCGGGCGACCGGCGCGGCCTTTGCCGTGGTCATGCTCGATATCGACCACTTCAAGGCGATCAACGACACGCATGGCCACGCCATTGGCGACGAGGTGCTGCTCAAGGTGGCACAGGCCTGTGCCCAGACGCTCCGGGCCAGCGATTGCTTCGCCCGCTTCGGCGGCGAGGAATTCGTCGCCCTGTTGCGGCTCACCGACGGGGCCGGCGCGGCGTCGATCGCCGAAACGCTGCGCAAGACCGTGGCGGGACTGGCCTTCGAGAGCCGGACGCCCCCTTCCGTCACCGTCAGCCTCGGGGTCTCCAGCTATCTGGCGAGCAGCGAAAGCCTGCATGATATCCTCAATAAAGCCGATCGGCAGCTCTATGCCGCCAAGGCTGCCGGCCGGAACAGGGTAATGACGGCAGCAAATGCCATGCGCCGGGCCTCCTGAAATCAGGCCGTCCAGCCGCCATCGATGATATGCACCTGGCCGGTCGTATAGGTCGCGCCGGCGAGATAAACCGCCAGGTCCGCCACCTCTTCCGGCTGCGCAATCCGCCCGATGGGCTGGCGTGCGATGAACGCCTTGCGGGCCGCCTCGACATCGCCGGTCGCCGCCCAGCGCTCATGCAGGCTCGGCGATTCCACCGTGCCCGGCGCGATAGCATTCACGCGGATGCCCTGGGTCGTATAGTCGGCCGCGATGGACTTGGTCAGCCCGATCACTGCCGCCTTGGAAATCGTATAGGCCGCCCGGTTGGGCACGCCCTTCACCGAACTGGCCACCGTCGCCATGTTGATGATGCAGCCATCCTTGCGCGCAAGCATCTGCGGCAGCACGGCCTTTATGGTGCGGATCTGCGCCCGCACATTGAGGTCGAGCGCAAAGTCCATGTCCGCGTCGCTCATCTCCAGCACCGTGCCGGAATGCACCACGCCGGCGCAGTTGAACAGCACGTCGATATGCCCGATCTCGGCCACTGCCTGGTTCACCGCCTCTGCCGACAGCACATCGAGACTGCGCGTCGTTACCCCGGCCATGCCGTCAAGCTCGGCGAGCTTGCCCGCATTGATATCGGTGGCGATCACTGTCGCCCCGGCTTTGGCAAAGGCGAGCACCGAAGCCCGGCCGATGCCCTGCGCGGCGGCGGTGATGAGGACGATTTTACCTGACAGATCGGCCATAGAATATTCCTGGTTGGATGGGCCGGGCGCATTCGCCCGGCCTGCGTTGCAAGATGCCCAAGCAGACCTCATCCTGAGCCTGTCGAAGGACGAGGTCGTGGCACCGTCTGTGGTACGCCCTCATGGTTCGACAAGCTCACCATGAGGGCTGTTGACGGTTCGGCGTCAGCCGGATCAGTCGTACAGAACGGCCGCGATTTCCGGGTCGTTCATGTTCTTGGCGTCGTAATAGTAGAAGCCGGTATCGATCACCGGAGGCAGGGTTTCGCCCTTGAGCGCGCTCACGGCGGCCTGCACGGTCTGGTAGCCGATGCCGACAGGGTTCTGGGTGATGGCGCCGGCCATCAGCCCGCTTTCGACCATGCCCTTCTGCGCCGCGCCCGAGTCGAAGCCGATGACCACGACATCGCTGCCCAGTTCCTGCTTGCCATTGGCAACGCCGATGGCCGAGCCTTCATTGGCACCGAAAATGCCCTTGAGGTCCGGATTGGCCAGCAGGATCGACTTGGTGATCTCGGTCGACTGCAGCTGGTCGCCGCCGCCATACTGCACCGACACCACTTCGATATTGGGATAGGCTTCCTTGATGCGGTTGACGAAGCCGTCGACACGGTCAATGCCGGTGCGGCTGGTCTGGTCATGGGCCACCACGGCCACCTTGCCTTCGCCGCCGATCAGCTCGGCCATCACATCGGCCGCCAGCGCGGCAGCCGCCACGTTGTCGGTGGTCGCCGTGGTCAGCGGGATGTCGCTGTCGACGCCCGAGTCGAAGGCGATGATCGGAATGCCGGCTTCCTGGGCCTGCTGCAGCAGCGGGGTGGCAGCCTGGCTGTCCAGCGCCGCAAAGCCGATGGCATCGGGTCCGCGCGACAGGGCGGCGGCCAGCATGTCCATCTGGCGGTCAACCTGGGTTTCGCTTTCCGGGCCTTCGAAGGTCACGTTGACGCCGAGATCGGCGGCGGCCTGGTCGGCACCGGCCTTCACGGCCTGCCAGAACTGGTGCTGGAAGCCCTTGGAGATCAGGGCGATGTCGTAGGCTTCCTGCGCCGAGGCAGCGCCACCGGCGGAGAGAAGTGCGAGCGCGCTGATGGCGCCAAGCAGGGTACGTCTAAGCATTATAGTCCTCCCATGGAGTTGAAAACTCGTCTGTTGCGAGGCGTTGCCGCCCTCTTGTTGATGCCCGGAGCGCGATGATCCTTTCCCGATCATCTCAGGGCACAGCGAAACCGGCGCCTATAATGTGCGGCGCCGCAGGATATCCGCGTAGACGGCCAGGATGATGATCGAGCCGGTCACGACCGTCTGCCATTCCTGGGCCACCGAAAGGATGCGCAGGCCATTGGCCAGCACCGAGATGATGAGCGCGCCGATCAACGTGCCGAGCACGGTGCCGCGTCCGCCCGAAAGCGAGGTGCCGCCAATGACCACGGCGGCAATGGCGTCGAGTTCGTAGCCCTGCCCCAGCGCCGGCTGCGCCGAATTGAGGCGGCTGGCGATCAGCAGGCCGGCGACGCCGCAGATGGAACCGGCCAGCGCATAGACCGCGATTTTCCAGCGATCGACATTGACGCCCGACAGGCGCACGGCCTCTTCATTGCTGCCCAGCGCGAAGGTGTAGCGGCCAAGCGCCGTCTTGCTCAGTACGAAGGCGGCGAAAATGGCCACGGCAAACAGGATGAGCACGCCATTGGGCAGCGGCACGGCGGGCAGGATCGCCTCCACCAGCGAGCCGCGGGCGATCTGGTCGAAGCCGGGCGTGTCGTTGAAATAGATCGGCCTTGTGCCGGAAATCACCAGCGACAGCCCCTTGAGGATCAGCATCATGCCGAGCGTGGCGATAAAGGGCGGCACCTTGAGCTTGGCGATGATGACGCCCGAAACCAGCCCGCAGCCCATGCCGGCCAGGATCGAGGCGAGCACGCCCAGCGGCAGCGGCAGGCCGAGATAGGTCAGCACCACGCCGGTAATGACCGCGCAGAAGGTCATCAGCGTACCCACGCTGAGGTCGATCCCCCCGGTGATGATGACCAGGGTCGCGGCAATGGCCAGCACGCCATTGACCGAGGTGGCCTGCAGGATGGCCAGCACATTCTGCGTCTGCATGAAATTGGGCGAGGCGAGGGAAAACACCACCACCAGCGCAATCAGCCCCGAAAAGGCGAGCAGCCGATGGAAAGCGCCGGAAATGCGGACGCCGGACTTGGCAGGAGTTGCTGCGGTATCGGTCATGAATTGTCTCCGGCTCCAGCGGTGGTGAGAGCGCAGCACCCCCACCCTTGATCCCTCCCCACAAGGGGGAGGGAGACGATGAACACAGGCGCCTCAGCCAGCGCCTCCCTCCCCTTGATGGGGAGGGATTGAGGGTGGGGTGGAGTCACATACGCCGTGCTTCGGATCACATCACCCCGCATGCCGCACCTCCATCGCCGCTTCGCGCTGCGTGGCCAGCCGCATGATCTCTTCCTGGCTCGACCCGCCCGGCAAAGTCCCGGTCAACCGCCCCTCGCACATCACGGCGATACGGTGGCTCAGCCGCAAAATCTCAGGCAGTTCCGACGAGATCACGATGATCGCCCGGCCCTGCTCGGCCAGCGCATTGAGCAGCTTGTAGATTTCCGCCTTGGCGCCGACATCGATGCCGCGCGTCGGCTCATCGAAGATCAGGATATCGCAGTCGCGCAGCAGCCATTTGGCGATGACCACCTTCTGCTGGTTGCCGCCGGAGAGCAGCCTTGCTTCCTGCGCATCACTGGGCGTCTTGATGGTCAGCTGGCGGATATATTTCTCCGCCGTCTCGTGCATGGCCCCATCATTGATGACGCCGCCTAGCCCGACAAAACGCTCGAGGCTCGCCAGCGCGATATTGTTGCGAATGTCCAGCCCGGTCGCGAGGCCGAAATGCTTGCGGTCTTCGCTGAGATAGCCGATCCCCGCCCGCACGGCGTCCTTGGGCGAGGATATGCCGACCCTGTTGCCATTGACCCAGATTTCGCCGCTGTCGCGCGGATCGGCGCCGAAAATGGCGCGAGCCACTTCCGTTCGCCCGGCGCCCATCAGTCCGGCCAGGCCGAGGATTTCGCCCTTGCGCACCATGAGGCTCACATCACGAATATCGCGGCCACGATTGAGCCCGCGCACTTCGAGCGCCACCGGATTGGCGGCGGTGTTGGGAATATCCAGTGCCTCGTTGCTCAGCGTGCGCCCCACCATCATCGAGATGATGGTTTCGATCGGCGTATCGGCCGCCGGCACGGTCCCGACATATTCGCCGTCGCGCATCACGGTCACCCGGTCCGAGATGCGTTTGATCTCGTCCATCTTGTGGGAGATGTAGACCACCCCGACACCCTCGGCCTTGAGCCGGTTGATGATGGTGAACAGTTCGGCGATCTCGGCATCGTTCAGTGCCGCCGTCGGCTCGTCCATGATCAGCACGCGCGACTTGTAGGAGAGCGCCTTGGCGATCTCGACCATCTGCTGCTTGGCAATGGTCAGGCTCTCCACCAGCACGGTGGGGCTCAGCCGCAAATTCATCGAATCGAAAATGGCCTGGGCGGCGCGGTTGAGCGCGCCTTCATCGAGCAGGCCGAAGCGCCGCGGCTCGCGGCCGATGAAAATGTTCTGCGCCGCCGTCAGGTCGCGCATCAGCGCCAGTTCCTGATGGATGATGCCGATGCCCATATCCTGCGCCTGGCGCGGCGAGGTGATCTCCACCTTCTGGCCGTTCAGGCGCACATCGCCGGCATCGCGGGAATAGACGCCCGAGAGGATTTTCATCAGCGTCGACTTGCCGGCGCCATTCTCGCCCATCAGGGCATGGACTTCCCCGGCCTTGAGCTCGAACCGGGCCTGCGACAGCGCGCGGACGCCGGGAAAGGACTTGTCGATACCGACCATGTCGACAAGCGGAGTCGAGGCCATATCGGCGCTCGACGACACTGCTGTCGGGGCTGGGGTCGGCATGCTGGATTTGTCCTCCCGCGCATTCTTGCGATGCGCCTGCAAACAATCTATTCATAAATGAAGCACGCTTGCAAGAGCTAACATGTCAGTTGGCGTGCAACGCAGAGTCACGCTTGGTGATGCTCAATGCTAACAGTCCGTTAGCATTAGGGACTGGGGGAGACCCATGGCAGACGACGCCAACGACCGCTATCGCGCCCCGGCGCTGGACAAGGGGCTCGATATTATCGAGCTGCTGGCCCGCACCGCCGACGGGCTGAGCCAGGCCGAAATCGCCAAGGCTCTCGAGCGTTCTCCCAACGAAATCTACCGCATGCTCGACCGGCTGGTGCGTCGCGACTATGTGCGCCGCACGCCGGAGGACCGCTACGAAATCACCCTCAAACTGTTCGAACTGGGCCATGCAAGGCCGCCTTTGCACCGCATGGTCAGCCAGGCCATGCCGGTGCTGCGCCATTTCGCGCTGCGGGCCGAGCAGGCCGTGCATATGGTGGTGCAGGATCGCAATATCCTGGTCGTCATCGCCCAGGTCGATGGGCCGGGCTACTGGAATGTCTCGATCCGCGTCGGCAGCCGCCTTGGCCTGGTCAATACCGGTTCGGGCCACGTCTTCCTCGCTTTCGCCACACCCGAGGAACGGGTGCTGATGCTCGAAGAACAGGACATGGGCAGCCCCGAAAAAATGCCCAAAGGCCTTGAAGCCCGGCTCGAAAGCGTGCGCGAACAAGGCTATGAAATGATGCCCAGCGCCCAGGTTGCCGGGGTTTCCAACCTCACCGTGCCGATTTTCGGTCCCCTGGGCACAGTCATCGCCGTCCTCACCTGCCCCTATACCCAGCGCCTCGACAAGCTCGACGCTCCCAACATGCCCAATGTATTGAAATTGCTGCAACAGGCAGGCAAAGAGGTCACGCAGCGTTCGGAGGAAAATTAGGCCATGCGTATCCTCGATACCCACCTGCACCTCATTTATCCCGATCGCTTCGCCTATCCCTGGCTGACCAATGCCCCCAAGATCAACAAGCCCTGGAGCCAGGAAGCCTATTTCGCCGAAGCCGTGCCGCTGGGCATAGAATCCGCCCTCCATATGGAGGTCGATGTCGCCGAAGCCGACATGCTGGCCGAAACCGAATTCGTGCTCACCCTGCCCCGCATTGCCGGCGCCATCGCCGCCTGCCGGCCCGAACATATGAATTTCGTCGACCAGATCGAGCAGCTCTCCGAGCACGCCCATGTCAAAGGGGTTCGTCGTATCCTGCACGAAGCCCCCGACGACCTCAGCCAGTCGGACCTGTTCATCGAGAATATCCGCCACCTGCCCGATTATGACCTGAGCTTCGATCTCTGCCTGCGCGCCGACCAGCTCCATCTCGGCGTCGACCTGGTGCAAAGGGCGCCCGACGTGACCTTCATCCTCGACCATTGCGGCAACCCCGACATCAAAGGCCTCGGCCTCGATCCGTGGCGCGCCTCGATCACCGAAATCGCCCGCAATCCCAATGTCGTCGGCAAGGTCTCGGGCCTGGTCAACCACTGCGACCCCGGCTGGCGCGCCGCGACGCTCCGCCCCTATGTCGAGCACATGATCGAGAGCTTCGGCTGGGACCGCGTGGTCTGGGGCAGCGACCATCCCGTCGCCACCACCACCGGCGGCACGCTCACTGACTGGGTCGCCGCGACCCGCGAGATCATCGGCGGCGCCAGCGAGGACGAACAATCCGCCCTGCTCCACCGCAATGCCGAGCGCATCTACAAGGTCTGACTTGAATCCGGTGCCATTGCGTGGAAGGCTCGCCCCAAACAGGAGAGCCCGAGCATGGCCAGCATCAGCCCCGACCGCATTGCCGTTTCCACCTGGTCGCTGCACCGCCTGCTCGGCGCCACCTACCCGCACGATCTGACCACCACCGAGATCGGGCCGGAGCAACAGACCTATGGCGAGGGCGAGGAATCGCTGCTCGGCCTGCCCTCGGTGCTGGCCAATCACGGCTATCACCGGCTCGAAATTGTCTCCTTCCACCTGCGCAGCCGCGACAAGGTCTATCTCGGCGAGCTGCGCGACCAGCTCAAACGCGCCAATGTCCGGCTGCAGACGCTGCTGATCGATGCCGGCGATATCAGCCATCCCGAGCATGGCGCGCGCGACCAGAAATGGATCGCCGGCTGGATCGAGATCGCCAACGAGCTGGGCGCCGAGCATGCCCGCATCATCGCCGGCAAGCAGAAGCCGACCCGCGATGCGCTCGATCGCTCGGTCAAGGCGTTGAATTCATTGGCCGATGGCAATGCCGGCTCCCCGGTCCGGCTGGTCACCGAGAACTGGTTCGACCTGCTGGCCGAACCGGCTCACGTCCACTACCTGCTCGACAAGCTGGACGGCCGCATCGGCCTGCTCGGCGATTTCGGCAATTGGGGCGGGGCCAACAAATATGCCGACCTCAAGTCGATCTTCGGCCGGGCCGAACTGTGCCACGCCAAGGCCAGCTTCATCGATGGCGACCTCGACGAAGCCGATTACGGCGCCTGCGTCACCCTGGCCGAGGAAGCCGGCTACAAGGGTCCCTATACGCTGATCTTCGACAGCGAAATCCCCGGCGAATGGCATGGTCTGGCCACCGAGCGCGACTTCATCACATCGCGCGACGTCTAGCCCGTTTAAGCCAGTTATTAAGGGAATTTCGCGCAGAGTGGGCCCATGTCCGCCCACAAGCCGAGCACCGTCGCGCCGACCATTCTCCGCTTCGAACGGATCGGTTCGATGCTGGCCCGGATCGTCGACAATGCCGCCGTCGGCATGGTCGTGTCCGAGATGGACGGCCGCATGGTCTATGCCAACCGCGCCTTTGTCGACTTGCTGGGCCACCGCGTCGATGAAACCGCCGATGACACCATCCTCGACCTGATCCACGACGACGACAGCGCCGCCGCAAGGCAGCGCCTGAGCCTGCTGATGCGCGGCGAGGCCGGCGAATATCGCGGCGAACATCGCTTCCGCCATGCCGATGGCGGCCCGCTCTGGGTCATGCTCGCCGCCTCGGTGCTGCATTCGGATGCGACCGGCCAGCCGCTCTATCTCATCACCCAGGTCACCAGCATCGAATTGCAGAAGCGGGCCGAAGAGGCTCTGGCCCATTCGGAAAGCCGCTGGAATTTCGCGCTGGAAAGCGCCCGCCAGGGCGTGTGGGACCACGATATCCGCACCGACACCATGTTCTATTCGCGCATGTGGCGCGTCATGCGCGGCATTCCGCCCGACGAGGATGTGGATGGCGACCAGCAGAAGTGGCTGGAACGCATCCATCCCGACGACCTCCAGCATGTGCTCGACAATGTCGACCGCCAGGACCAGGGCGACGCCAGTTTCGACGCGCTGGAATATCGCGAGCGCACCCGCGACGGCAGCTATGTCTGGATCCTCAGTCGCGGCAAGCCCGTGGAATGGGACGAGAACGGCAAGGCCGTGCGCACGCTGGGCACCGATACCGACATTACCCGGCTCAAGACCATCGAGCTGGAACTGGCGGCCGAGAAGGAGCGCCTGCGCGTCACCCTCGATTCCATCGCCGACGGCATGATCTCGACCGACGAGAATGGCCATGTGGTCTTCATGAATCCGGCGGCGGAACTGTTGACCGGCTACGCTTCGGCCGATGCCGTGGGACGGGAAGTCCGCGCCATCTTCCGGCTGCGCGACGGCGTCACCGGTGAAGTGCAGGAATGCCCCGTCGCCATATGCCTCGCCACCGATGAAGCGGCGCATCTCGACGATGACATGATCCTGGTCGGCAAGGCCGGCAGCGAGCGCGACATCCGCTGCACCGCCGCCCCGGTGCGCACGCCATCGGGCAAGCTGACCGGCGCCGTGCTGGTGTTCCAGGACGTGACGCAGAGCCGCGCCATGCAGCGGGAACTGGCCCATTCGGCCAGCCATGACGACCTGACCGGCCTGCCCAACCGCGCCGCCTTCGAGCGCGCGCTCAACAGCGCCATCGCTTCGGCCCAGGATGGCAGTCGCCGCCATTGCCTGCTCTATATCGACCTCGACCGCTTCAAGCCGGTCAACGACAATGCCGGCCACGCCGCCGGCGACGCCCTGCTCAAGCAGGTGGCCCAGACGATCAGAGGCTCCTGCCGCAGCCATGACGTAGCCGCCCGCATCGGCGGCGACGAATTCGCGGTGCTGCTCAGCGATTGCCCGCCCGAGGGCGGCCAGCGCATCGGCGACAAGATCGTCCGCGCCATCGGCGCGCTGGCCTTCACCTGGGCCGGGCGAACCTACCGCATCGGCGCCAGTGTGGGCATCGCCACCATCACCGAACACCCCGCCTCCCCGCTTGGCTTCATGGGCGAGGCCGATGCCGCCTGCTACGCCGCCAAGGCACGCGGACGAGGGATGGCGGTGGCGTTCGGGGATTTGTGAGGCAAGGCCAGCCTTGCGACTTTTTCTCTCCTCCAAGGATAGCGTTCCAGTCCGCA
Source organism: Devosia ginsengisoli (assembly GCF_007859655.1). Taxonomy (NCBI): domain Bacteria; kingdom Pseudomonadati; phylum Pseudomonadota; class Alphaproteobacteria; order Hyphomicrobiales; family Devosiaceae; genus Devosia; species Devosia ginsengisoli. Next base: position 4,327,665 of record NZ_CP042304.1, on the reverse strand, counting down.
TTAACGCGGCCGGACTCTTCCGGTTCAATTCATCGGCGCGCAGTGTGGAACTGAACCTAGGACCGAGTATTGAATCGGACGGTGACGACCACGCATCGAGAAATGGAGAGAAGCAGTGAACGAGATGACACTTCGTGTGACGTCCGCCGACGGTACGAGCATCGCCTACGACCGGAAAGGCACTGGCCCGGCGGTGATCCTCGTCGGCGGCACCCTAGACGACGGCGCTGAGAACGCGCCGCTGGCCCGGCTCCTTGCCGACCATTTCGCGGTCTACAATTACGCACGACGCGGCCGGGGCGCCAGCGGCAATACACCGCCGTACGCCTTGGCGCGGGAGGTGGAAGACCTCGACGCACTGATTGCGACAGCCGGCGGCTCAGCTCACGTGTACGGCGCCTCATCTGGCGGCGCCCTCGCGCTGGAGGCAGCAGCGGCAGGTTCGGCGATCGACAAGATCGCGGTATGGGATGTGCCGTACGTGATCGGGGACGACCTGTGGCCGAGGTTCAACCAGTACCTCGCGGACACCCACGAGGCATACAAAGCCGGCCGGGACGAGGAGCTCCTGGAACTGTTCATGAGGCTTACCGGCGGACCCGACGCGGACATCGCGGCTAGCAAACAGCACCCGTACTGGGCCCCGTCCGTCGCGCTCGCCCACACGCTCGTCAAGGACGCCGTGATTCTCAATGACTACAAGATCCCCACGAACCGATTTGCCCGCATCACTCAGTCGGTCCTGGTGACCACCGAGGGTCCGACCACCGAGCCCCAGTTCGCAGGCCTCCCGACCGACTTCTTCGACCGCGCCGCGAAAGCGATAACCGCTGCCATCCCCCAGACCGAACGACACACGCTCGACGGGCAGGGACACGTCGTCGGCCCCGAACTCATGGCCCGTGTACTGAAGACGTTCTTCAACCAGTAACCCGTGCTTTCACGTCGACCCACACGCTCCGGTGGGAGGGGAGACGGGTGCATCACTCCAGCGGTTTCAAATCCGCCAGCAGCGTCGGGATCAATTCGGTCACCGTGGGATGGATATGCACCGTATGCATCATGGTCGTATAGGGCGTGCCCGCGGCCATCAGTTGCAGCAGCGAATGGACGATCTCGTCGCCGCCAATGCCCAATATCGCGGCGCCGAGCACCTGCTTGCTCTCGGCATCGACCAGCACCTTCATCAGCCCCTGCGTCTCCCCGCGCTCCTTCGCACGGCTGACACGCGCCATCGGCATCACGCCCATCAGCGCCTTGCGGCCTGATTTGCGCACCTCGGCCTCGCTCATGCCGATACGGCCCAGCGGCGGATCGATGAACAGGCCATAGACAGGAATACGCCCGGCAACCGAGCGCTTGCCGCCATCGACCACATTGTCAGCGACAATCTCGAAGTCATTGTAGGAGGTATGGGTGAAGGCGCCGCGCCCATTGACGTCGCCCATGGCCCAGATGCCCTTGACCTTGGTGCGCAGGTGGTCATCGACAGGAATATAGCCACGGGCATCGGTTTCGATACCGGCAGCGCCCAGGTTGAGGTCACCCGTATTGGGCGTGCGGCCCAAAGCCACCAGCAGGTGCGACCCTTCGATCGAGGCCAGGCGCTCGCCGCATTTGAGCGACAGCAGCACGCCATGTCCGGCCTTGGCCACCGCCTCCACCGTGGTTCCGAACATGAAGGTCACCCCTTCGGCTTCGAGGATGCCCCGGATGGCGGCCGAGACATCAGGGTCTTCGCGGCTGGCAGCGCGCGCGCCGCGCTCGATCACCGTGACCTTGGAGCCGAAACGCGCATACATCTGGGCGAATTCGAGCCCGATATAGCTGGCGCCGATAATGATGAGATGCCCCGGCAGGGTATCGACATTCATCATCGAGGTATTGGTGAGATAAGGCACGCTCCTGATGCCCGACCAGTCCGGCACGCTGGCTGTGGCGCCGGTATTGATAAAGATTTGCGGCGCGGTCAGCACCCGCTTGCCGACCTTGACCTCGCTTGATGACACGAAGCTGCCTTCGCCCTTGATATAGTCGAGTGTCTTCAGGCTCCCCAGCCAGTCGGTAAGGCTCTTGACCGAGGCCCCGACCACCTTGTCCTTGCGCGCCTTGACGGCCGCCATGTCGACCGTGACCGGCCCCTTGACCATGACGCCGAACTGGGCGGCGTGGCGGGCGGCCCAGGCGGCGCGGGCGCTGGCCACCAGCGTCTTGGTGGGGGTGCAGCCATCATTGACGCAGGTCCCACCCAGATGTTCGCGCTCGATCAGCGCCACGTTGCGTCCGGCCCCTGCCAGCTTCGCGGCCAGGAAGGGGCCGGACTGGCCTGCACCGATAACAATGGCATCGAATTGTTCCGACATGCTCGCCCCTCCAGATCGGCAGCAAGTCTATGACTATGCAAGGCAATATGCCAGCGGGAGATGAGCGCTACTGGGGAATTGGCACCATCCTTCCCACCCTCCGTCCGTCACGTCAGGGCTTGACCCGAGGGCTCTGCACTTGCGGTGCGTCGGGTAAGGGAAGTGTCCTCGGGTCAAGCCCGAGGATGACGATCTATGGAAGTGGCACCATCCCACCCCACGCTCGATGTCATCCCGGCCTTGAGCCGGGACCCATCCCGAGATCGCGCCACGGCCGCAAGGTGGATCAGGTCCGTTGGCAACGACCACCGGCCCACCCTCCCCTTGTGGGGAGGGAAGCGAGATAGGACTTAGCGTTTGCTAAGTCCGTGATCGAGCAGGGTGGGGGTGTCGAGCTCTCCAGGAACTTCGGAATCTGCGGAACCCTCGACACCCCCACCCTCATTCCCTCCCCACAAGGGGGAGGGAGGCGCATGACCGCATTCCAGGTTTCACTCGATGCTTTAGCATCTACCCCACCCCACCGGCGCCTCCCGCGGACTTGATCCGCGGGTCACTCTCCACACGGCACAAGCGGCGAGAGACCCCCGGATCAAGTCCGGGGGAAGCGACCGTGGGTGGAAGGACAAGGTGCCCACTTACTCATCTTATCCCCCTCCCCAAAACTACGAGTATCATCCTCCCCATCCCTCCGCATGGGCGGCCTGCAGGCGAACAGCGGCGGAAGGAGCCGGGTGCGGCTTCGCTGCTCGCACAGGTCCGAGTCCGGGCGGAAGCGTGTGCGCGACCCCCGTACTGCTCCAAAAACCGGCACCCCGGAGACGGCTTCCGTCTCATTCTAAAAATTACTCAGAGGCGTAAGCCGTCTCGGGGTTCGCCCATCCGCGGCCGCACTTGCGGTCCGCATTTGACAACCGCATTGCAGGCGGCGCTTCCGTATGTCCGATTGACACCGCCTCCCTCCCGGCTATGGTCCGCTCCGCATCCCAGCCAGGAATTTTCTCATGTCCCATACCGACCTCGCCAAGACCATCGATGACGCCTTCGAGGCGCGTGCCGAGATCAATTTCCACACCCAGGGTGCGGTGCGCGAAGCGGTCGGCGAGGCTTTGCGCCTCTTGGACAAGGGCGAATTGCGCGTGGCCGAGAAGGTTGATGGCACCTGGCAGGTCAATCAGTGGCTCAAGAAGGCCGTACTGTTGAGCTTCCGCCTCAACGACAACAAGCTGGTCGAGGGCGCTCCGGGCGGATCGCATTACTGGGACAAGGTGCCGACCAAGTTCGAGGGCTGGAGCGAGAATACGTTCCGCGAGGCCGGCTTCCGCGCCGTGCCGGGCGCGGTGGTGCGCAGCCCGGCCTTTATCGGTCGCAACGTCGTGCTAATGCCCAGCTTCGTCAATATCGGCGCCTATGTCGACGAGGGCACGATGGTGGATACCTGGGTCACCGTCGGCTCCTGCGCGCAGATCGGCAAGAATGTGCATATTTCGGGCGGCGTCGGCATTGGCGGCGTGCTCGAGCCGCTGCAGGCCGGCCCGGTCATCATCGAAGACAATTGCTTCATCGGCGCCCGTTCCGAAGTCGTCGAAGGCGTCGTGGTGGGCGAAGGCTCGGTCATTTCCATGGGCGTCTTCATCGGCGCCTCGACCAAGATCGTCGACCGCAATACCGGGGAAATCCATATCGGCAAGGTGCCGCCCTATTCGGTTGTCGTCTCGGGTTCGCTGCCCGGCAAGCCGCTGCCCAATGGCAATCCGGGGCCGAACCTCTACTGCGCCGTCATCGTCAAGACTGTCGACGCGCAGACCCGCAGCAAGACCGGGATCAACGACCTGCTGCGCGATTAGCAGGGACTCTGGCGGGGCAAGTGCGATTCACCTAGGATGATTGCGCCGGATGGGTCCCGGCGTATCCATTTCCGAGGGGGAACTCATGGATAATCTCGTTGCACTCTACACCACCACGGCAGGGCGCATTTCGCGCAAGAACTGGTGGATCGGCGTCGTCGGCATCATCGTGGCGAGCATCGTGCTCTCCATCATCCTGTCGCTGGTGGGCCTGAATGCGGCCTGGGCACAGTTGATCGTCTATGTGCTGCTGTTCTTTCCAAACTGGTGCATCGGCCTCAAGCGCCGGCAGGACCGCGACAATAATGGCATGGACTTCAAGATCCTGATGGGCGTGTCGGGCCTGCTGACGCTGGTCCAGGCCCTGGGCATCGGCGTCACCATGACCGATATGGGCAATGGCGTCGTCATGCCGGCGCCGGATGCGTGGCTGATGGTCCTTTACGGGCTGATGGGCATTTTCGGCATCTACATGCTGGTACAGCTCGGCTTCCTCAAGGGCACGCCGGGTCCGAACACCTACGGCGCCGATCCGCTCGGCTACGCCACGGCCTGAACCAAAGGACGGGACCTCTCGTGACGTCTGATATCGCGGACGATCCCGTCCACTTGCTCAAGCAACTCATCGCCTGCCCCTCGGTCACCCCCGAGACGGCAGGCGTCCTCGATGTGCTCGATGGCGCGCTCAGCGCCATCGGCTTCACCGTTCACCGCCTGCGGTTCGAGGGCGACGGCTCCTATCCCGTCGACAACCTCTTCGCCATAAGGGGCAAGAGCGGGCGACGGCTATTGTTCGCCGGCCACACCGACGTGGTGCCACCGGGCGACCTGGCCAACTGGACCAGCGACCCCTTCACCCCGCGCGAAGCGGACGGCAAGCTCTATGGCCGCGGCGCCGCGGACATGAAGTCGGGCATAGCGGCCTTCGTCGCCGCGGCGGCCGCCATCCCTGATGATGCCGGCACGATCATGCTCGCCATCACCAATGACGAGGAAGCCGACGCCATCAACGGCACCGACAAGCTGATGGTCTGGGCCGAAGAGCGACAGCTGCATTTCGACTTCGCCATTGTCGGCGAACCCAGCTCGGCGGCGCTGCTCGGCGACGGTATCAAGATCGGCCGGCGCGGCTCGCTTTCGGGCGTGATCACCGTTGCGGGCATACAGGGCCATGTCGCCTACCCCGACAGGGCCAACAATCCCCTGCCGGTGCTGGCGCGCATCGTCACGGCGCTGGATGCCAAGATCGACGGCGGCAGCGAGCATTTCCCCGCAAGCAATCTCGAAGTCACCTCGATCGATGTCGGCAATGGTGTCTCCAACGTCATTCCCGCGTCCGGCACCATCCGCTTCAACATCCGCTACAACGACCTGTGGACAGCGGAAACACTGGCCGACTGGGTGCGGACCCGCATTGCCGGCGTCGATCCTGCCGGCGCGACGATAAGTTTCGCGTTGGCCGGAACGCCATCGCGATCGTTCCTCTCGCCGCTGAGCGAGGATGTCGACCTGCTCTCTGCCGCCATCGCCGGCATTACCGGGCGCCGGCCGGACTTCTCCACCGGTGGCGGCACATCGGATGCCCGCTTCATCGCGCAATATGGCCCGGTGGTGGAATGCGGCCTGGTCGGCCCCTCCATGCACAAGGCGGACGAGCATATCGCCCTCGCCGACCTCGCCGGGTTGACCGATATCTACCGCACCTTCATGGTCCGCTTCTTTGGAGCATCGGCATGAAGATCTGGACTGCGCTGCGCAATGCCGCCAAGGGCTGGGTGCTGCTGCTGCGCGGCAATGCCGGCTGGCGCGAGCAGTTCACGCGCTCGGCAGCGGGGCTGGCAACAGCGCTCGCCATCTTCATCTTCATTGTCTTCCTGACCGTCATCATCGTGGCCATCGGCACCGACATACCAGGCCTGTTCGCCATCCTGGCGGGCATGTTCGCCCTGTCCCTGCCGCTGGTTTCCATGGCGCTTGTGCTCGCCGGCACACGCATGGCGCTCGGCGTCGCCGGGCCGACTTACGACGTGCTGGTGCCCGGCACCTATGCGCTCATGGGTTTCATCGTCGTCGAAGGCCTGCTGGCGAGCCTCTTCGGCGGGCCGATCGTGGTGGTGAGCTGGCTGGCTTTGGGCTATCTGCTCTATCGGCTGGCGCGGGCCGCAACCGGCTGGCATGCCGGCATTTCTATTGGCTTTGCAGTTTTGACCGTGCTGCTGCTTGTCGCCATGCGACAGGCGCTCTACATGCTGAGCAGCATTGCCGGTTCTCCCTCCTGATCATCGAGACAAGCCCTTGGCCCAACCGACCACGACCTTCCTCGATGAATTGATGTCCGCCGCCCGCGGCTGCTTTGCCCTGCTTGTTGGTAACCGGCAGGCGCCATCCTATTTCGATTTCAGCCAGCGCGGGCTGGTCGGCAGCCTCATCGCCACGGTGATCGGCATCGGCCTGGCCGGCTTCGGCCCACTGCTGACCGGCATCGACCTGCCATCGGGCTCGGCGACACAATCGGTCGTGGTCAATGGCGTGCTGTTCGTCGCCCAGGCGGTCACGGCATTCGTCGCCCTGCGACAGATGGGGCGGCAGGATGGATTCATCCCTTATCTCGTCGCGTCCAACTGGGTGACGCTGGCCTCGGCCGTGCTGTTGCTGATCTCGACCATGCTCGGCGCGCTGGGCTTCATCGTGCTGGTGCTGGTGGTCATCCTGGCGCTGGCGAGCTTCATCAATATCGGCCGCTTCATCGTCACGCTGACGGCGCTGCAGATCGGCATCCTGTTCATTTCGCAGGCCGTGGGCGTGTTCCTGGCGCTGGCTGTGCTGGCCGTGATCATCGGCCCGGCGCCGCCCCCGGTCTAGTAATCGACCCTGGTCAGGTAGAGCCCCGATGACGGGGCCATGGCTCCGCAGCGACGCCGGTCCCTGGCGTCAAGCGCGGCGCGGAAATCTGATGGCGACCACTTGCCCTCGCCCACCAGCTTGAGCGAGCCCACCATGGAGCGCACCTGGTGATGCAGGAAGCTGCGGGCACTGGCCGATATCACGATATGGTCCAGCTCCCGCCGCACCGAAAACTTATCCAAGGTCCGCAAAGGCGAGTTAGCCTGACACTCCGATGAGCGGAACGTGGTGAAGTCATGAGTACCCAGGATCAGGCCGGCTGCATGATCCATGGCATCGGCATCCAGCTCCATGGGCACGTGCCAGACATGATCGCGCTCGATGACAGCAGGCGCGCGGCGGTTGAGGATGCGATATTCGTAATGCCGCGCCCTGGCCGAGAACCTAGCCTCGAAATCATCGCCCACCGCCTCGGCCGCAATGATCGCCACGGGGTCGGGTCGCAGGTGATAATTCAGCGCCTCGCGGATACGGAACGGGTCCCAGGTCTTGCCCAGGTCGAAATGGGCCACCTGCCCCAGCGCATGCACGCCCGCATCGGTGCGCCCCGCCGCCTGGGTCGTCACCGTCTCGCCCGACATCCCGTAAATGGCCTGCTCCAGCGCCTGCTGCACGCTGGGCCGGTCGGCCTGGCGCTGCCAGCCCGAGAAAGGCGTTCCGTCATATTCGATAGTGAGCTTATACCTGTGGGCAGAAATGGGAGGGACCCTTGGCTCTGGTTAGAAAATTCGAACGACTGGATACCGAACGTACCCAGCTTCAGGATGAGGTGGAAGCAAAGTACGCCGTGTTTGAGCGAGACGGCCGAGGTTTTGTGCAGATCAATACCTACGGACGCGCGGATCGGAAATTGCCCGGCAAACTCTCACAGACCATTCAATTGGATCGCGAGGGTGCTGAGGCTTTGGTTGCCATACTTAAAAAGGCATTTGCCCTTAGCTGACAGTCGGCGGCAGCGTCCCGGCCCCGCGCAGGAAAGTGGCGGCATCCATGGCGCCCTTGCCTTCGCGCTGCAGCTGGGTCAGGCGCACCGCGCCGCTGCCGCAGGCAATGGTCAGGTTGTCGAGCAGCGTGCCGGGCGCACCGGCGCCCTGCCCCAGGGTCGAGCGCAGGGCCTTGATACGGACCGGCTTGCCGCCCAGTTCCAGCTCGAACCAGGCGCCCGGGAACGGCGACAGGCCGCGAATGTGGTTATGCACCTCGTCCGCCGGGCGCGACCAGTCGATGCGGGCCTCGGCTTTCTCGATCTTTTTCGCGTAGATGGCGCCCTCTTCGGGCTGCGGCTTGAAATCGAGGCTCCCGCGCTCCAAAGCGGCCAGCGCCCTTCCCATCAGGTCGGCGCCGACACGCATCATCTGGTCATGCAATTCGCCGGCCGTCATGTCCGGGCCGATGGGGATCATGTCGATCAGCGCCACCGGGCCGGTATCGAGCCCCTCATCCATCTGCATGACCATAACCCCGGTCTCCCGGTCGCCCGCCATCACCGCACGCTGGATCGGCGCTGCACCGCGCCAACGCGGCAGGAGTGAGCCATGCAGGTTGAGGCAACCGAATTCGGGCGCGTCGAGAACGGGCTTGGGCAGCAGCAGGCCGTAGGCCACGACCACACCCACTTCCGCGCCGTGGCTGGCAAAGATGATCTGCTCGGCCTCGCCCTTGAGCGATTTCGGCGTGAAGACCGGAATGCCGAAGCCCTCGGCCGCCAGATGCACCGGCGACTTGCGCTCCTCCTGGCCACGGCCCGCCGGCTTAGGCGCGCGGGTATAGACCGCGACGACCTCGTGGCCGGCAGAGACGATTTCAGTGAGGGTAGGAACGGAAAATTCCGGCGTGCCCATGAAGACGACGCGCATTGGCAAACTCCTGGGCACGACCTCGCCCTTCGACAGGCTCAGGATGAGGTCTACTGGAAACTCGGCGACCTAACAGCAGCCCTCATGGTGAGCTTGTCGAACCACGAGGGCGTGGCACTAGCCCGCCCGCTTGGCTGCCTTGTCGAATTTCTTGATGACGCGGTCGCGCTTCAGCCGGCTGAGATAGTCGATATAGAGCACGCCATCGAGGTGATCGAGTTCGTGCTGAATGCAGACGGCCAGCTTGCCCTCGGCCTCGCGCACCACTTCCTTGCCGTCGAGATCGGTATATTTCACCGTGACCTCGTTGGGGCGCTCGACCTCGTAATAGAGCTCGGGAATGGACAGGCACCCTTCCTCGGTCACCTGCATCTGCTCGCCGAAATGGGTGATTTCAGGGTTGATCAGCACCATCGGATCGGGCTCTTCGCCTTCCGGCGCCAGGTCCATGACCACAATGCGCTTCATCACCCCGATCTGCGGCGCGGCCAGCCCGATGCCGGGCGCGTCATACATGGTGTCCAGCATATCCTTGGCCAGCGTCTTGATCTCGTCATCGACCTCGATGATCGGGTCGGCAACAGCGCGCAGGCGCGCATCGGGAATGACGAGAATGGGGCGTACAGCCATGATAAAAGGTCCGGCAGAAGGGGTTTGCCTCTCGATATGGTATTTGCCGCGCTGCGGTCAACTCTTGTGGTCAGCGAAAGAGAACATTATGCGAACACGCGAATCGCGGTAAGATGCGCGGATGGATAGTGTGCTCTTCGTGCTTGGCGATTTCCCCGTGACGCTGGCACAGGTCAGTATTGGGGGTGTCGCCCTGGCTGGCCTGCTGCTGCTTGGCGTAACCATCGCCATCATGCGCGCCAGCGCGCGGCGGACCGTCGAGGCCGGCGCGGAACTGGCCGATCAGTTGCAGGCGGGCCTGGTGGCCCAGATCGGCGAACGCGATCGCCGCATCCAGGACCTGGATCACCAGGTGCGTGTCGAGCGCGAACGTGGTGCGGACCTGCTCGATCGTGAGCGCGAAAAGAGTGCCGAACTGCTGGCCGACGCCGCCGCCCTCAAGGCGCGGCTGGCCGAACAGTCGGCGCAGTCGGAGGCCAACCTGGCGCGCTTTCTCAACGCCCGCCAGCAGATGACCGACGAATTCAAGGCGATTGCCGGGGATGTGCTCAAGACCCAGAGCGAGACCTTTACCCGGCAGAACCGCGAGCAGGTCGATACGCTGCTCAAGCCGCTCAACGAGAAGATCGTCGAATTCCATACCGGCATGATCAGTGACCGCGCATCGATGACCGAGCAGATCAGGGCGCTGGCGGCGAGCAATCTGCAGATCACCACCGAAGCCAACAATCTCACGCGGGCGCTCAAGGGCAATTCGCAGATGCAGGGCGCCTGGGGAGAGATGATCCTCTCGACGATCCTGGAAGGCTCGGGCCTGCGCGAGGGCGAACAGTTCATCACCCAGCAGAGCCATACGGGTGAAGACGGCAGCCGCGTGCGGACCGATGTCGAAGTTCTGATGCCCAACAATGACCGGCTGGTCATCGACTCCAAGGTCTCGCTGACGGCGTTTGCTGCCTATACGAGCAGCGAGGACGAGGATCGGTCGATGCATCTGCAGGCCCATATCGCTTCGATCCGCAGCCACATCAAGACGCTCGGCGACAAGAGCTATCAGCGGCACGCGCAGTCCAAGATGGACTTCGTGATGATGTTCGTGCCCATCGAGTCGGCGCTGGCCACCGCCATCCAGCAGGATGCGAGCCTGGTGGAATTCGGCATGAGCCGCGGGGTGATGCTGGCGACGCCGACCACGCTGATGACCGTTCTGCGCACGGTGCGCAATGTTTGGGACATCGAAAAACGCCACCAGAATGCCGAGCAGATCGCCGAGCGGGCCGGCGCGCTCTATGACAAGGTGGTGGGGTTCCTGGTCACCATGGACAAGGTCGGCAGCAATCTCGAACGGGCCCAGCAGGGCTTTGCCGATGCCCGGGGGCAATTGGCCACGGGCAAGGGCAGCGTGGTGCGGCAGGTGGAGATGCTGCGCGAACTGGGGGCCAAGTCGAACAAGCAGCTTCCGGCCGGCTGGGACAACGGCGACGACGACATGCCCAAGCTGCGCCTGGTGAACGAGGACCCGGGCGACCTTTCCTGATCATTGTTATCGAACCGGTTGGGGCGCCGCGCGTTCTGCCTTGGTCAATCGAGCCAAGGGAGACTGATATGGCCCAGCATCACGACCATCACGGCACCATGGTGCCGCAGGATACAAATTTCGATAATGCCGACCAGCCGGGCATTGCGCAGCCCTATACGCAGAGCGAGGTGGAAGACCTGCTCTATGGCGACGACCGCTCGGCCAGCGAAAGACTGGCCCGCCTCAAGGAGTTGCGCGACGAGGCGACGATCCGTGAAAGCGGCGACTGGGGCGGCCAGGACCCGGCTGCCATGCTGGACGAGTTGGACCGGGCTATCGACGAATTGAGCGCCACCATCGCCAATGGCGATGACGGGGAGGCCTATGCGGGGCTTGCCACCAATTTCGACAATGACCCGGCCGACCGGCTCGATGCCCTGTCGCCTGACGACGAGGACGCAAGGCACGCCATTGAAAGCGACGAGGACGAGGCTTTCTTCGACGAAGACGACGAAGAGGACAACAGCATGGAGGACGAAATCTGGGATGGCGGGGACGAGTTCAGGACCGACCCTGACCTGCACTGACTAGATTTCGGTACGGGCCTTGAGGGCCTGGCTGAGGGTGCCTTCGTCGAGATAGTCGAGCTCGCCGCCGACGGGGACGCCGTGGGCGAGGCGGGTGACTTTAGTGCCCGAGCCGGCCAGGCGGTCGGTGATATAGTGGGCGGTGGTCTGGCCTTCGACGGTGGCGTTGATGGCCAGGACTATCTCCTTGAACTCACTTGCTCTTTTCAAGAGGTCATCGATGGAGATGTCGTCGGGGCCGACGCCGTCGAGGGGGGAGAGGACACCGCCCAGGACGTGGTAGCGGACGGCGCCGACACCAGCGCGTTCGAGGGCCCAGAGGTCGGCGACATCTTCGACCACGATCAGCATGCCGCTTTCGGCGCGGCGCGGGTCGGCACAGATGGTGCAGGGGCTGACCGTGTCGACATTGCCGCAAATTTCGCAGGTTTTAACGGCACTTACGGCCCGGTCGAGAGCGGCCGAAAGCGGGATCATCAGCTGATCCTTCTTCTTGATCAGCTGCAGGACGGCACGGCGGGCCGAGCGCGGGCCGAGGCCCGGCAGGCGGGCCAGGAGCTGGATGAGCTGTTCGATTTCGGGGCCGCCGGAAGCCATTTTCGCGTTCACACCTTGCCCGAATTGGTTAGCAGACTGTTAGCATCGACGCGCCGGACGCGTGAAAATCAGAACGGGAATTTCATGCCCGGCGGAATGGGAAGGCCGGCGGTGACCTCGGCCATCTTGCGCTGCATCTCGGCTTCCGATTTCGCCTTGGCATCGGCATGGGCAGCGATGATCAGGTCCTCGAGCACTTCGACATCGTCTTCCTTGAACAGGGTCGGATCGATCTTCACGCCCTTCATGTCGCCCTTGCCTGAAAGAGAGACCACGACCATGCCGCCGCCGGAGCGGCCTTCGACCACGAGATCGGCAAGCTCGGCCTGCATGGCCTCCATCTTACCCTTCATCTCGCCGGCGGCCTTCATCATACCCATGATGTCTTTCATTCGTCGTCCTCTTCAGGTGGGGGCGGAGCCAGATCGGGCTCGACGGCAGTAGCGTCGTCGCGCACCGTCACATTGACCAGTTTAGCCCCGGGAAATGTGTCGAGTATGGCCTTGACCAGCGGATCGTCATGCGCGGCGGCCTGGGCGGCCTGCTGGCGCTGCACGGCCTCCTGCCGGATGGTGAGGCCCTCGGGCGGCTTGCTGGACACATTGACCAGCCAGCGCTGGCCGGTCCAGAGCTGGAGACGCGCCGAGAGCGTGGCGATCATGCCGGGATCGGCGCCATCGGCGAGGGCGACTTCGATACGGCCCTGTTCGAAGGAGAGCGGGCGCATCTGGCTTTCGAGCGCCAGCTTGACCAGCACGTCGCGCTTGGCGCCGGCCAGAGCAATCAGCTCCTTGTAGCTGGCGACGGTGGCGAGGGCAGCCTGGGCCTGCGGCGCGGCGGGCTGGGCGGCGACAGCTTCGGTGGCCAGCGGACGCGGGGCCTCGACGCGCAGGGCCGACGGACCGCCGCCGCCGGAGGGGCCACGATTGATCGGCGCACTCGGCGGCAGGCTCGGGGCGGGCGCAGGCTGGTTGGTCAGCCGGGCGATGAGATCGTCGGGGCTGGGCAGGTCGGCGGCATAGGCCAGGCGGATCAGCGCCATTTCGGCGGCCTGCAGGCCATTGCTGGCGCGGGCGACCTCGTCATAGCCCTTGAACAGGATCTGCCAGGCGCGGGTGAGCGCGCGCATGGGCAGCTTGCCTGATAGCTCGGCGCCGCGATGGCGCTCGTCGGGGGTGAGCGAAACATCGTCGGCCGCAGCCGGGACGACCTTGATGCGGGTGACCAGATGGGTGAAATCGGCGAGGTCGGCGACCAGGGTCTGCGGATCGGCGCCCATGTCGTAGAGGGCGCGCATGGTTTCGATGGCCTCGCCGATCCGGCCGCCCATCAATTCCTCGAAGAGGTCGATGATGCGGGCGCGGTCGCCCAAGCCCAGCATGGCCTTAACCGTGGCTGCGGTGACCGTGCCATTGCCGTGGGAAATGGCCTGATCGAGCAGGCTCAGATTGTCGCGGGCCGAGCCTTCGCCGGCGCGGACGATCATGGCCAGGGCTTCGGGCTCGAAGGAGATGCCCTCCTGCCCAAGGATCGATTCGAGATAGGCCGTCATGATCTCGGGCGTGATGCGGCGCAGATCGAAGCGCATGCAGCGGCTCAGGATCGTCACCGGCACCTTGCGGATTTCGGTAGTGGCGAAGATGAACTTTACATAGGGGGGCGGCTCTTCGAGGGTCTTGAGCAGGCCGTTGAAGGCTGCCGTCGAGAGCATGTGGACTTCGTCGATGACGTAGACCTTGTAGGACGCCGAAGACGGCGCGTATTTCACCGAGTCGATGATCTCCCGGATATCGTTGATGCCGGTATTGCTGGCGGCGTCCATCTCGATGACGTCGACATGGCGGCCCTCGATGATGGCGCGGCAATGCTCGCCCTCGACGCTGAGATCGAGCGTGGGATGGGGACCGGTGGCATCTTCATAGTTGAAGGCACGGGCGAGGATGCGGGCCGTCGTGGTCTTGCCGACGCCGCGCACGCCGGTGAGGATGAAGGCATGGTGGATGCGGTTCTGCGCGAAGGCATTGCCCAGCGTCTGCACCATGGCATCCTGGCCGACAAGCGTAGTGAAGTCGCGCGGCCGGTATTTGCGGGCGAGGACGAGATAGGGCGAAGTCGGTGCATCAGCCATTCTGCCCTCCATCGCCTCGTATTGCCGGGAATCTGCCTTGGGTCATGCTGCGACCATAGGGCAATGCCATAGGTTCCGCAAAAGGCCAGAGGCCGTTCCGCGCCGTCAAATGCCAAGTTTGAACAGTTGAGTAGGAGGCTGGCAACGACCCGTGAAGGTCTCGTTGGGGCTGCTTCCTTCCGGACCTGACCCGGTTGGCGAGGAACACGTCCGCGCCAACCTCCCGGAGCGGTATATGAGGGGAAAAAGGGGCAGATGCAAGGCCTCAGGGGGCGAAGAGCCGAGTAGCGCAGAGCCAATGGATGGCTCAAGCCCCCTCATCCGCCCTTCGGGCACCTTCTCCCACGAGGGGAGAAGGGGACTCCGTGGCTGCTGGATGTATAGCCGTGATAAAGATACGCCGATCTTCGACACGTAAATCGATCTTGTCGCCAGCCGCGCACCCAAGCTCCGCCATCATGGAGTCAGGGATCAATACGACCGTCTCGCCATCAATTTCCATGAACACAGTCTGCATGGCCGGACGATAGCACGCAGCCAACTGAGTGCCAATTCAGCTGTCTGTTCCGGCCAAGACTTAAAGCTGCTTCAGTATGCGAGCCGGGACGCCGGCCGCGAGAGTATCGGCGGGAACACTGCGGCTGACGACGGCGCCGGCGGCGATGACGGCGTTGTCGCCGATGGTGACGCCGGGAAGGATGGTTGCCGCAGCGCCGATCCAGACATTGTTGCCGATGATGATGGGTTTGGCGACGATGCCGTTGCGGCGCTCGGATGGCGAGACCGGGTGTCCGGCGGAGACGAGGTTGACCTTGGGGCCGATCATCACGTCGTCGCCGATGGCGATGCCGCCCATATCCATGAAGTGGCAGCCCTGGTTGATGAAGACATTGCGGCCGATGGTGATGTTGAGCCCGCAATCGGTCGAAAAGGGCGGGATGACCATGAAGCGCTCGCCGACCGGCTTGCCGATGAGTTCGGAGAAGGCGGCGCAGAGGCCATCGAGATCATCGAAGCCGATGTCGCTGAGCCGGGCCGAGAGGCGGACGGCGCGCTGGACGTTTTCGAAGCGGACACGGCCTTCGGCCGAACGGGCAGGATTGGTCATCGATCATTCCGGGGTGAGTCGGAACGCATGATAGTGCGGGAACGAAAAAACCTCCCGTGGCGTGTCGAATGAATATGCCGGCATTCGTCGTATAGGCATGGAACGCTGATCCCGGAGAACTGCCATGACGCCGACAATTACCGCCTTTGCCAGCTCGCCCGATCGCGGCGCCGGGCTGTCGCGCGACATGAGGGTGCGCTGGGCCTTCGAGGAAGTCGGGCAAAGCTATAATGTGCGGCTCGTCACGTTCCAGCAGATGAAAGAGCCGGCGCATCTGGCGCTGCAGCCCTTTGGACAGATTCCCACCTATGAAGACGGCGATCTGGCGCTGTTTGAGACCGGCTCGATCCTGCTGCATATCGCGGAAACCCATCCGGGCCTGCTGCCTGATGACGCCGATGCCAGAGCGCGGGCCATTACCTGGATGTTCGCCGCCGTGGGCACGGTGGAGCCGCCCATATTGGAGCTGCAAACCGCCAAATTCGCCGAGGGCCAGGAAAGCTGGAGGGAACAGCGCATGCCCCTGGTCCTGGATCGCATCCGGGTCCGGCTGGCCGAACTGGCCCGGCGGTTGGGCGAGAGCGAGTGGCTGGACGGCGCCTTCAGCGCGGCCGATATCATGATGGTGCATGTGCTGCTGCGGGTGAAACCCTCAGGCCTGCTGGACGAGTTTGCCAATCTTGCTGCCTATTGCGCCCGCGCGCAGGCGCGGCCGGCCTATCAGCGGGCGTTTGCCGCGCAGCTGGCGGTGGCCACCGGAGGCTGAGGCCCCTGCCCCGGTAAACCATAGTTTCATGGGACTGCGGACTCCGCCTGCCCTGCCGCGTTAAGGTTTCGTCAACCATAAGCGGGAGGCGGAAATGCGGGTTCCATCCGTGGGGCTGAGCCGGGACGAGCGCCATATCGTGGCGGAGGGCTATCGGCTGGCAGAATATATGCTGCGCAATTATGAGGACAAGCCGAGCTTGGGCGTCACGATTGGCGGGTGGCTGGAGCGGTTGCGCGTGATGGTGCTGGCGCGGGACTGAGCTTTATTTGGTGTCGTGAATAGGCTCTTTGCCTGTGGCCCACCCCCACCCTTGATCCCTCCCCACAAGGGGGAGGGAGACGATGAACACGGGCCTCCGAGCTGGCGCCTCCCTCCCCTTGATGGGGAGGGATTGAGGGTGGGGTGACGAGCCCGCCACGATTTCGAGATGAACCCTCGATACCCCCTCCTAGCTTTGCCATGGCCCTACGGGCCAGGCGACGCTACCCTCCCCTCAAGGGGGAGGGTGAGCATCTTGCTCCCTTTGCACGCGAGCAATTACTGCCGCTCGGGTTCGTACCCTCTAGGAGGGTGCACCAGCGTGACCAGCACGACCGAGATCAGCATCAGCAGATACCAGGAGCCCAGCTTGCTCCAGCTGACCAGGGTCCAGCCATCTGTTTGGTCGGGGTAGATCCAGGCGCGGGACCAGGTGCCGATGTTTTCGGCGATCCAGATGAAGAGCGCGACCAGCAGGAAAGCCAGCAGCATGGGCATGCGGTGGCGGAAGCGGAAGACGCGGTAATGCATGGTGCTGGGCAGGTAGAGGGCAGCGAGGACGGCGAAGAGCAGCCAGCGGAAATCGAAGATGAAATGGTGGCTGAAGAAGTTCACGTAGATGGCCAGGGCCAGCAGCACCGTGGCCCAGACCGGGGGATAGCGCGTGAAGGTAATGTCGAAGATGCGCTGGATGCGGGCCATGTAGGAGCCGACACAGGCATACATGAAGCCGGAAAAGAGCGGCACGCCGCCGAGGCGGAACAGGGCATCCTCGGGGTAGATCCATGAACCGGCCGCTGTCTTGAACAATTCCATGCCGGTGCCGACAAGGTGGAAGATGAGGATGACCTTGGCCTCGTTCAATGTTTCGAGGCGGAGGGCCAGCATGGCACCCTGGATGAGCAGGGCGGCGAGGAACCAGGCGTCGTAGCGGGCGAGGCCGATATCGGGCCACCACAGGCGGGTGACGAGGATCATGCCCAGCATGAGGCCGCCGAACAGGCAGGCCCAGGCCTGCTTGAGGCCGAAGACCACGAATTCAACGAGGCCATCGGCCAGTGGTCCACGCGGCAGGCGCGCGAGGACGGCATGCGCCGCCGCATCGATCCGCGCTTCCAAAGTCGTGAACTGGTTCAAGCCCGGTGCCCTTGCTCGGATCGCCCGGGCTGGTTATGCCCTGTCGAAGATTTCGGAATTATGGCGGTGCTTCGCATGACCAGACGTCGTCCCACTTCGTTGCGCACTTCGGTCGAAGACGTCGCCGCCTCCAAGCGTGCGCCGCAGACGCCGCAGACGCAATCGGCCGCCTTCCGGCTGGCCTTTGCCGACGACGAATTCATGACCTCGGAAGATACGCGGGGCGTGCGCTTCCAGCTCGAATATCTCAAGCCCGAATTCCGGCTGCGCGAGCGGGGAATCAATTCAACCGTGGTGCTGTTTGGCGGGGCGCGCATTCCGGCACCGGGGCAGCCGGCCTGGGCGGCCAAGAACGAGACGCAGAAGCGCAATCTCGAAGCGGCGTCGCGCTATTACGACGAGGCGCGGCGCTTCGCGCAATTGGCCTCGTTTACCTCCAAGGCGCAGGGCTTCACCGATTATGTGGTGGTGACCGGCGGCGGGCCGGGCGTGATGGAGGCGGGCAATCGCGGAGCGGCCGATGTGGGAGCGCCGTCGATCGGGCTCAATATCGTCTTGCCGCATGAGCAGGCGCCGAACCTTTATGTGACGCCGGAGCTGAGCTTCAACTTCCACTATTTCGCCACGCGCAAGATCCACTTCCTGATGCGTGCCAAGGCGGTGGCGGTGTTTCCCGGCGGGTTCGGCACGCTGGACGAATTCTTCGAGACGCTGACGCTGATCCAGACCGGGCGCATGGACCGGGTGCCGCTGCTGCTGTTCGGCGCGGAATTCTGGAGCAAGGTCATCAATTTCGAGGCGCTGGCGGAAGCCGGCACGATCGCGCCCGATGATCCCAAGCTGTTCAATATCGTCGATACGGCCGAAGAGGGCTGGGACATCGTGCGGCAGTTTTACAATCTGCCCGAGATTGATGAGGTGTTGCGGGGGGACTAAGCCCCCGCCCGCTACTTGCTTTCGCTGGCCGGATAGACGCCGAGGACGCGGAAGTGGTCGGTGAAGAAGCCGAGTTCCTCGAAGGCGAACTGGACGGCCGGATCGGCGGGGTGGCCTTCGATATCGGCGTAGAACTGGGTGGCGGTGAAGGCGCCGCCGACCATGTAGCTTTCGAGCTTGGTCATGTTGACGCCATTGGTGGCGAAACCGCCCATGGCCTTGTAGAGCGCGGCGGGCACGTTGCGCACGCGGAAGACGAAGGTGGTCTTGACCTTGCCGCTGCCGGCCGGGGCTTCCTGCTTGTCGCGGGAGAGGACCAGGAAGCGCGTGGTGTTGTGGTCGGCATCCTCGATATTGGAGGCGAGCACGGTGAGGCCGTAGATGTCGGCAGCAAAGCGGGAGGCGATGGCGGCGACGGATGGGTCAGCCTTTTGCGCCACTTCGCGGGCCGAGCCGGCGGTGTCGACGGCATTGATGGTGCGGAAGCCGTGTTCGGTGATGAACTTGCGGCACTGGCCGAGGGCGACCGAGAGCGACTGCACGGCCTTGATATCGGACATGGTGGCGCCGGGCACGCCGAGCAGGTTCATCTCGACGCGCAGGAAGGTCTCGCCGATGATATTGAGACCGCTTTCGGGCAGCAGGTGGTGAATATCGGTGATGCGGCCATAGAGCGAATTTTCCACCGGGACGACGGCATAGTCGGCGCGGCCGGACTGCACGGCATTGATGGTTTCCTCGAAGGTGACGCAGCCGATCGCTTCTTCGCCGGGGAAAACGTTGGAGGCGGCGGCATGGCTGAAAGCGCCGGGCTCGCCCTGAAAAGCGATCTTCTTGGTCATCGAAAGGTCCATAGCTGGTAGGCGAATGGCTTTTGAACCCCGGGGGAGGCGGAGTCAATTGAAGCGGGTGGAGGAGGGCTCCACTCTGGGGGAGGCATTCCTGCCATTCGGGCGTAGGCCTTCGCCGGGGCAGGCTCCGACGTCTTGGCCTTGTGGCCTAAATTGTTCCACTCCAGGGAAGCGTTCCTGCCATTCGGGCGTAGCCCTCATGGCCTTCTCACCTCAAATCGCTCCACTGGAGCGATTTGCCCTGTGGGACGGTTCGAAGTGTCGCAGGCGGCTTTTGGATGGTTGCGCCCGCTTCGCCTAGCGACTATCTTCCGCCCGCGTCGGGCCGCTCCGTTGAGGCGATTTTCCCCTGGGACTATCGAAAGTCGAGCCGGGTTCGACTACAAGTCCACAGGGGATGGACCGGCAGAGAGACCAAATGGATTCGTTCGAGCTTAACAAGATCATGGGCGCCGTGCTCGGCACGCTGTTGTTCGTCATGGGTGCCGGCTTCGTCGCCGACGCCATCTACCATCCCATCGAGGGGCGTGGACCGGGCTATGCCCTGCCGGAGCCGGAAGTCGTCGACCACGGCGCCGCCGTGGCGGAAGCCGAGCCGGAAGTGCCGCTGGGGCTGCTGCTGGCCAGCGCCGACCCGGCCAAGGGCGCCAATGCCGTCAAGAAGTGCCAGTCGTGCCACAATTTCGGTGAGGGCGAGCCCAACAAGCAGGGTCCGCATCTCTATGACGTGGTCGGCCGCGCCGAAGGCTCTGTGCCTGACTTCTCCTATTCGGATGGCATGATGGCGCATAACGCCGCCGGCGATACCTGGACCTATGAGAACCTCAACCACTTCCTGACCAAGCCGAGCGACTATGTGCCCGGCACCAAGATGAATTTTGCCGGTATCCGCACCGCGGAGGAGCGCGCCGACATCCTGGCCTACCTGCAGACGCTGTCGGGCTCGCCGGTGCCGTTCCCGGCCGCCGAAGAAGGTGCGCCCGCCGAAGGCGACGCCGCTGCTCCGGCAGAGGAAGCCGCTCCCGCGGCTGATGCCGAGGCCGCTCCGGCCGCCGATGCCGCGCCGGCCCCTGAGGCTGCTCCCGCGGCCGAGGCACCGGCTGAGGCTCCCGCTGCGGCGCCGGCCGAGGCTCCTGCAGCCGAGCCGGCAACCGTGACGGAAACGCCCGAAACCACTTCGACGGAAACGCCGGTGGAAGGCACGCCGACCACGACCGCGCAGTAATCGCGCCAGACCGGATTTGAACAGGAGCCGCGCCCGCAAGGCGCGGCTCTTTGCTTGAGGAGGAGTTCATCATGCTGCTACTGCACCTGTCCGATGTTGACGAGGCGAGCTGGGCCGCAAAGCTGAAATCGGCGCTGGCCCCCTACCCTGTGGTGCAGAGGGGTGATGATTTCGACCCGGCCGAGGTGCGCTATATCTTCGTGTGGAAACCGAAGCCGGAGGCGTTCGACGGGCTAAGCGGGCTCAAGGCCATCCTGTCGCTGGGGGCGGGCGTGGATGCGCTGCTCAAGCATCCGAACCTGCCCGATGCGCCCATCGTGCGGTTTGTCGATGCGGACCTCAGCCAGCGCATGAGCGACTATGTGGTGGCGCATGTGACCATGCATCACCGGCTCTATACGCGGTTTCGCGCCGACCAGAAGGCGCGGCGCTGGAGCCAGCTCTATCCGCCGGCGGCGTCGGAAACCACGGTCGGCATCATGGGGATGGGCGTGTTGGGGCAGGATGCGGCAGAGCGGCTCAAGCCGCTGGGCTTCACGCTGCGCAGCTGGAGCCGGACGCCGAAACAGATCGAGGGCGTCGAGGGTTTTGCCGGGATGGAGACGTTCGATGCGTTTCTTGGCGGCACCGACATTCTGGTGAACCTGTTGCCGCTGACGCCAGAAACCACCGGCATTCTCAATTACGAGACTTTTGGCAAGCTGCGGCGCGACCGACTCGATGGTGGGCCTGTCATCGTCAATGCGGCGCGGGGCGGGCATCAGCGGGAGGCCGATATCGTCAAGGCGCTTGGCGATGGCACACTGGGGGCAGCAAGCCTCGATGTGTTCGAGACCGAGCCGCTGCCGGCGACGAGCCCGCTCTGGGGAATCGAGAATTGCTATGTGACCCCGCATATCGCCGCGATCAGCAATGAGGCGACCGGGGTGGCGTATTTTTCGCGCATCATCCACGAGCACGAGGCGGGCAAGCCGCTGGTGAATGTGGTGGATCGCGGACGGGGATATTGACGCGAATGTCATTCCGCGGTGACCGCGTCGAGCGATAAAGCTGTCAGTGAACTGATTCCGAGAGCCCATGAACGACACATCCGCGCCGGACAGACCCAAACTTTATGACAGGCTGAAACTCGCCACCAAGCACCGCCTTGCCGAGCCTATCCTGGCGCTGCTGTGCTTTCTCGAAGCGATGATCCTGCCGATCTTCCCGGAGATCATGCTGGCGCCGATGATCGTGGCGGACCGGCGGCGGGCCTGGCGGCTGGCGGCGATCTGCACGATCGCGTCGGTGGTGGGCGGGCTGGCGGGTTATGCCATCGGCTATTTCCTGTTCGACAGCGTGGGCAAGGCCATCATCGACTTCTATGGCGCGGGCGATGGCTTTGCCTCGCTGCGGCAAAGTTTTAATGACAACGGCCCGTTGATGATCATCATCGGGGCCATCTCGCCCATACCCTACAAGGTCATCACCATTACCAGCGGCGTGGCGGGGCTCGATCTGTGGACCTTCGTGATCTACGGGCTGATCGGTCGCGGGTTGCGCTATTTCGTGCCGTGCGGGCTGTTTTTCTTCTTCGGTCGGGTGGCCAACGAATTCATCGAGAAGCACAAGGCGGTTGCAGGCTGGGGCATGCTGGTGCTGGTCATCCTGGGCTTTGCCATGGCGCCGCTGCTGTTTCCCAAGGCGGGCACCGAGCAGGTGCAGGAGGCGGTGGAGGTTATCGACCAGGCGACGCCTGACGAGTTCATCCTGCCTGCGCTGCAGCCGGACCTACCATTAAACTAGGGCGACGCGGGGCCATCGCTGATCCAGCCCTGCTCACAGGGGAGTGTTTGGGCGTTTTGCCTTCTCCCCTCGTGGGAGAAGGTGCCCGAAGGGCGGATGAGGGGGTTGGTTCCACGAGCATTGAAGCATGGGAGGGCGCAGCCCCCTCACCCGGAAATCCGCTGAACGCGGATTTCCACCCTCTCCCGCGGGGGGAGAGGGGTAGGCCGGCTACATGCGTCCAGGGTCACCCACCTCAAGGGGGTCGAGCCATACATCCGGCGGCCTACCGGACTACAGTTCCAGCGCCCAATATTGCCCGTTGAGGTCCACGCCGAAGGAGTGGTGCTTTTCCTCGCGGATCAATTGGAAACCGGCGGCCTGATAGATGCGGCGGGCCGAGACCAGGCAATCCTGGGTCCAGAGAATGACGCGCTGGTAGCCCGAGGCGCGGGAGAAGCGGACGGCTTCCTCGACGAGGCGCTTGCCGATGCCACGGCCGCGAAAGGCGGGTTCGGTATAGAGCATGCGGAGCTGGGCGGTGCCGGCTTCTTCAGCCGGGATGATGAAGACCGAACCAGCGATCTCGCCATCCTGCTCGGCGATGAAAAGGGATTTGGGTGGCGTGGCGGGGGCGGCTTCGTATTCGGCATAGATGCGGGTGATGAGCGTCTCGAACTCGCCATTCCAGCCCTGTTCGAGATGGTAGAGCAGGCCCTGGCGATGGATGAGCCAGCCGATATCGCCGACGCGATGGGGGCGCAGGACGAGCGGGGTATCGCCGGGCTCGGCCAGCAGTGCCTCGATGCGGCGCATGGCGCTGACGAGGTCGCGCCGACCGAATTCATCCAGTGGCTCGAGCAGGCCGCTGACGACGGCGGCATCGCTCATCTCGTTGAAGCGGCGATAGACCGCATCGCCTTCCGGGGTCAGGGCCAGGGGCGTGGAGCGCTTGTCGGCGCCGCGCGGCAGCACGGCGACAACGCCCTGATCGACCAGCCGCAGAATGAGGCGGCTCATCTGGCCGCGATCCATGTCGAGACTGCCCGCAATGGCCGCCGAGGTGGCACGGCCGCGCTTGCCCAGCTCGTAGATCACCCGGGCCTCGGCGAGGCCGAAGGCGCTTTTATGCATGCCCTCTTCGAGCAGGCCGATGATTTTAGTGTAGAAGCGATTGAAGGCGCGGACCTGCGCAATATCGGCGGGATTGACGGACATGGGCCCGACTCCGGGAGGTGACTGCTGATATAGTCAACCAAATCGTTGTCATAGTCAACTATATCGCTGTTTCAGCACACCATAGACGGCGCGGATGCCCTGGTCGGTGCCGCCCTGGCTGCGGCCGGGGCGGGCTTCGGGGGCCCAGCCATAGATATCGAGATGGACCCAGGCACCGGCATTGGCGACGAAGCGGCGCAGGAACAGGGCGGCGGTGACCGAGCCGGCAAAACCGCCGGTGGCAGCGTTGTTCACATCGGCAATCTTGGAACTCATCATCGAATCGTAGGGCGACCAGAGGGGCATGTGCCACAGGGGATCGTCGCTGGTGGTGCCTGATGCCATGAGGGCGCGAGCGAGGGTATCGTCGGTGCTGTAGAGCGGCGGCAGATCGGGGCCGAGGGCGACGCGGGCGGCACCGGTCAGCGTGGCCATGTCGAGGAGGAGTTCGGGCTTTTCCTCATCGGCGAGGGCCAGCGCGTCGGCGAGGATGAGGCGGCCTTCGGCATCGGTATTGCCGATTTCGACGGTGAGGCCCTTGCGGGATTTGAGCACGTCGCCGGGGCGGAAGGAGGCGCCGGCAATGGCGTTTTCGACGATGGGGATCAGTACGCGCAGGCGGACGCGCAGTTTTGCCGAGACGATGGCATGGGCGAGGCCGAGCACGTTGGCGGCGCCACCCATATCCTTCTTCATGATCAGCATGCCGGAAGCGGATTTGATGTCGAGGCCGCCGGTATCGAAGGTGACGCCCTTGCCGACCAGCGTCACCTTGGGATCGCCGGCCTTGCCCCAGGTGAGGTCGACGAGGCGCGGCGCCTCGGGACTGGCGCGACCGACGACGTGGATCATCGGGAAATTGGCCTTGAGCAGGGCATCGCCTGCGGTGACCTTGATGTCCATCTTGCGGGATTTGGCGAAGGCGCGGATTGCGGCCTCGAAGGCGTCGGGGCCGAGGTCATTGGCCGGGGTATTGATGAGGTCGCGCGCCAGGGTAGCGGCTTCGACCAGGTGCGTGACTTCGGCTGGGCCGGGATCGGCAAGGGTGGGCGCGGGCTTGCCCTGGCGGTAGCGATCGAAGCGATAGGCGCCGAGACGGAAGCCGAGGGCGGCGAGATCAGGATCGGCCAGGGCGCCTTCGAGGCGATAGGCGCCTGACGCGAGGGCAGCGCCGGCAAGGCCTGTGACCAGAGCCGGCCGGGTGTCGGCTTCGCCCGTGCCGAAGAGAAAGGCATCGACCGCCCCACCCTGCCCCGGCAGCGCCAGCAGGCGCCCGCGCTGGCCGGAAAAGCCGTTGGCCTGGGCCCAGGCTGCGTGGGTCGCGGACAGATTGGCGGCGGCGAGCCCACCCTCTTCGACGCAGATGAGGGGCAGGACGGGGGCTTTGGGCATGGTGGACTCCGGGGTGTTGCTGCTGTTGTAGCGGGGCCGGAGAGTCGCGGCAACGCGGGGCTGGAAGCTACCCTGTGCACCTCGCAGCCGCTTCGCTTTAACCGGCTGTTAGGGTTAATGATTTATTGCAGGGGCATGCTGTCGCTGAACCGCCTTGTGAGACCGTTGCGCGTGTTGCTGCTGGCCGGGGTGGCCGCGGTGGCGATCAGCGCCTGCGCGTCGAACCGGGGCAGCATGCCCTCGCCGGACTACTCCGGCATGGCGGCGGGCCAGAGCCAGCAAAGCCTGGGCGAGCTGACGGCACGCTACAAATCCAATCCCAAGGACAAGGGTGTCGCCATCCATTATGCGGCGGCCCTGCGCGCGGTGGGGCAGAGCCAGCAGGCCGTGTCGGTGCTGGAAATCAGCATGGCCCAATACCCCGGCGACGTCGATATCTCCGTGGCCTATGCCAAGGCGCTGACATCAGATGGCCGGTTCGACCAGTCGCTGCAGGTGCTCGACAATGTGATCCGCCCCGAAGCGCCGGACTGGAATGCGCTGCTGGTCAAGGGCGCGACGCTCGACCAGGTCGGCCGCAACCAGGAGGCGCGGGCGCTGTATGCGCAGGCGCTGGTATTTGCGCCGGGCGAGGCCTCGATCGAGGCGAATATGGGCCTCAGCTACGCCATGACCAAGGAATTGCCGGCCGCCGAGCAGCATTTGCGCCGGGCGGTGCAGATGCGCGGCGCGACCAGCCAGATCCGCCAGAACCTGGCGCTGATCGTGGGGCTGCAGGGGCGGTTCGAGGAATGCCGGGCGCTCTATGCGGCCGAATTGCCGCCGGCGCAGGTGGAGAGCAACATGGCCTATGTGCGGGCGCTGCTGACCCAGCAGAACCGCTGGGACCTGATCGAGCAAGGCTGACCCGGCGCCATGGCGACAGAGAAAATCAGCCGCTGGAACATGCACAAGTTTCCCATCACCAGCCAGATGGAATATCGCAAGGCGCGTCGGGCCGAAGCGCAGGCGATCATCGACAAGAATGCCCAGATCGCCAACGGCTTCGCCGCGATCAGCAAGAACCGGGTTGCCGAAGAGGGGAACCTGTTCTCGCGCATCGCCATGGAGCGGATGGGCCAGAAAGTCTCCAAGCGCGCCTGACTGCCAATGGCGCTCAGCCGCCGCCCATGGCGCTGGAAACCGGGCTGCCGAAGACCTTGATCATGGCCGGGGCCATGATGACGATGAACAGCACCGGCAGGAAGAACAGGATCAGCGGCACGGTGAGCTTGGGCGGCAGCGAGGCGGCCTTCTTTTCGGCTTCCATCATGCGCTGCTCGCGGCCTTCCTCGGCCATGACGCGCAGGGCCTGGCCCACCGAAGTGCCGTAGCGATCGGCCTGGATGAGGGCGGTCATGACCGACTTCACGCCATCGAGGCCGGTGCGGCGGCCCAGATTGTCATAGGCGCGGCCGCGATCTTCAAGGAAGGACAGTTCGGCGGTGGTGAGGGTCAGTTCCTCGGCCAGTTCGACGCTCTGGGCGCCGATTTCCTTGGCGACGCGCTTGAAGGCGTGTTCCATCGACATGCCGGCCTCGACGCAAAGCAGCATCAGATCGAGGCAATCGGGCCAGGCTCTCTTGATGGAGGCCTGGCGCTTGGTGGTGGTGTTCTTGAGCAGCAGATTGGGCAGGTAGGCGCCGAGCAAAGCGGCGCCGACGGCATAGGTGACATTGAGATAGAGCGGGCGGCCGCCGGGGGCCAGCACCAGCAGATAAACCGCGCCCAGCGCGAAGACGACCAGGGGCGTGACGAAGCGCATGAAGAGGAAGGTGGTCAGGTGCCCCTGCCCGCGGAAGCCGGCCATGGCGAGCTTGTCGACCGTGGCATCATCCTGGAACGCCTTCTTGAGATCGAAGCGCTCCACGACGTTCTTCATATAGGTCTTGGTTTCGCCGTTGCGCCTGATGCCGCGGCTATCGGAAGCGGCGATGCCACCGCCGCGCAGGCGGGCCATTTCCTCGGCGCGCATCTTCTCGCGCTCCAGCGCCACCCGCTTGATGCGGTCGCGCATCTCGGACTTGACGATGAAGCTGGAGCCGAAGGTGAACACCACGGCCGCGGCCGACACGGCAGCCAGCACGGAGATGAGGAATTCCCGCTGGGTCAGAAGCTCGACGAAATTCATGGCGACGCGCTCCCGGTCAGTAGTCGAACTGGATCATGCGGTTCATGATGAAGATGCCCAAAGCCAGCATGACCGCGCCGACGCCCAGCCAGATATGGCCCATCGACGTGGTGAAAAGCGGCACCAGATAGGTGGGCGAGACCACGCTCACCAGGGTGCCGACGACGAAGGGCAGCGAACCGATAATGCCGGCAGAGGCCTTGGCCTCGGACGACATGGCCTTGATCTTCATCTTCATCTTCTTGCGGTTGCGCAGCACCTTGGCGAGATTGCCCAGGGCTTCGCTGAGATTGCCGCCAGCCTGCTGCTGCACGGTGATGACGACGACGAAGAAATTGACCTCGGGCAAAGGTACGCGATCGAGCAGCACGGTGACCGCCTCGGTCATGGACAGGCCGAAGGCCTGCTGATCGAGCACGCGGCCGAATTCGGACTTCACCGGCTCCTTGGCGTCCTTGGCGACGACACGGATGGAATCGTTGAGTGGCAGGCCGGTCTTGACGCCGCGCACCACGGCTTCGACGGCATTGGGCAATTCGTCGAGGAACCGGTCCTGATACTTCTTGCGCTTCTGGCCGACATAGATGCGCGGCAGCAGATAGGCGGCGGCCACGGCAAAGACCGGGGCCAGGTAGATCGGCACCTGGACGAGAATGAGGATGACCAGCACGGCCACGCCGAAAATAATGCTGTTGCGGATGAAGGCCGCCGGCTTGATGGTCATGCCGGCCTGGAACAGCAATTGCGGCAGCGCCACGCGCTTCCTGGCATTGAGCGCGTTGGTCTGGGACTTGAGGGCCTGCTGCACGCTCTTGCGCCGCTCGTCGCGGCTGCGCGCGGCATTGGCCTCGAGGCGATTGACGCGCATGTCGCCCTGCAGCGCCTTGCGGCGCTTTTCGGCCCGGCCACCACCCAGTGCCGAGGGCACAAGGGCCAAGCCCGCCGCGCCGACGGTGACCATGGCAAGAATGACGAGCAGGATGGTGTTCATCACGAATCCAGCAGCTGGCGCTGTTCGGTGTTGGACTTTTCGAGCGCTTCGACGAGGTTGGCTTCCTCGTTGAAATAGCGGGCGCGCTCGGCGAATTGCGGCTTGGTGATGCCGGTGGAGCGATGCTTGCCGATCAGCATGCCGTTCCCGTCCTCGCCCATGATGTCGTAGAGGAAAATATCCTGGGTCACGATCACGTCGCCTTCCATGCCCAGGATCTCGGTGATGTGGGTGATGCGGCGCGAACCATCGCGCAGGCGGGCGGCCTGCACCACGACATCGATTGACGAGGTGATCATCTCGCGAATGGTGCGGCTGGGCAGGCTGTAGCCGCCCATGGTGATCATGGATTCGAGACGGGACAGGGCTTCGCGCGGGCTGTTGGCGTGCAGCGTGCCCATCGAGCCATCGTGGCCGGTATTCATGGCCTGGAGCAGGTCGAAACTCTCGGGGCCACGGACTTCGCCGACGATGATGCGTTCGGGCCGCATGCGCAGGCAGTTCTTAATGAGATCGCGCATGGTGATCTCGCCCTCGCCCTCCAGATTGGGCGGGCGGGTTTCGAGACGCACCACATGAGGCTGCTGGAGCTGGAGTTCGGCCGAGTCCTCGCAGGTGATGACGCGCTCATCCTTTTCGATGAAGGCGGTCATGCAATTGAGCAAGGTGGTCTTGCCCGAGCCGGTACCACCGGAAATCAGCACATTGGCGCGGACGCGGCCAAGGATGCGCAAAACTTCGGCGCCTTCGGGCGAGATGGAATTGTATTTGACCAGCTGCTGGAGGGTCAGCTTGTCCTTCTTGAACTTACGGATGGTGAGCGCGGCGCCGTCGATGGCCAGCGGCGGGGCGATGACGTTGACGCGGGAGCCATCGGGCAGACGAGCGTCGCAGATGGGCGAACTTTCATCGACGCGGCGGCCGACCTGGCTGACGATGCGCTGGCAGACATTCATCAGGTGGGCGTCGTCGCGGAAGCGCACATTGGTGAGCTTCACCTTGCCGGCGACTTCGATGTAGCAACGCTGGGAACCGTTGACCATGATATCGGCGATGTCGTCGCGCGCCAGCAGCGGCTCGAGCGGGCCATAGCCCAGCACGTCGTTGCAGATATCCTCGAGCAGGTCTTCCTGCTCGGAAATGGACATGATGATGGATTTGAGCGCGATGATCTCGGCGACGATGTCGCGGATTTCCTCGCGCGCCGCATCCTGATCCATAGTGGCGAGCTGGCTGAGATCGATGGAATCGATCAGCGCGCTGAAGATGGCCGACTTGGTGTGGAAATATTCCTTGTCGCGCGCGGCATCGGCCGGGGCGCGGACATCGACCACTTCGTCGCCGCCGCCGCGCATGCGAGCGGCCATGGCGTCGGCATCGGCGGATCGGCGCGCGGGTGCGGAGGGGGCTTGGGCTTGCGGCGCGGCGCTGGGAACCGGACGCGGGACTTCGCCGACGCCCGGAGTATTGCCGCCAAAAGATGTGCGCTTGCCAAACATGGTCGTCCTACCTTCAGGCCCGCTTCTTGAGGAAGGAGGGCAGTTTCATCAGGTTCGATGACCGGCCCCCGGCATGGATTGCCTGCCGGCCCGTCACATGCAGGCTGACGGCGCGGTAGACATCGTTGATCTTGTTGTTGGCGGCGACCTCGGCAATCATCTGCCCGTTATTGGCCGCAGTGCCGAACAGAGCCGCATCGAACGGGATCTGGCCGATGAGCTGGCATTCCACCGAAGAAGCGAATTCGGCCGGGTTGATCTCGGGCCGGCGCGTCATGCCCACCTTGTTGAGCACCAGGGATGGCGCATTCTCGGTGGGTCGCAGGGCGCGGACCGTATCGGCGATATTCTTGGCGTTGCGCAGATTGGCCAGGTCGGGCTCGGCCACGATCACCACTTCATCCACGGTGGCGAGCGTCTGGCGAACCCAGGCATTCCAGGCATGGGGAATATCGAGCACCACGATGGGCATGGTGTTCTGGCAGAGTTCGAGAATCTGCTCGAATTCGCGCTCTTCGAAATCGAAGGTGCGATCGAGCGTGACCGGGGCGGTCAGCAGGTTGATGTGATTGGCCGCCTTGCTCATCAGGCGATCCAGCATGGTCTGGTCGACCTTCTGGTTGGCCGAGAGCGCGTCGGCAAGACCGTGCGGCGGGTCCTGGTTGAAATTGAGGCCGGCGGTGCCGAAGGCCAGGTCCATATCGAGGATCAGGCTATCCTGGCGGAGCGCGGTGGCGATGGCCCAGGCGACGTTATGGGCGACGGTGGAGCCGCCGGCGCCGCCCTTGGCCGAGACAAAGCCCACCGTGCGCCCGATGGGGGCGGCATTTTCCGAGGCGAAGAGATCGGTAATAGCGCTGACGATCTGCTGGGCGGTGGCCGGCAGCACGATATATTCCGAAATGCCCGAGCGGATCAGCTCGCGGTAGAGCAGCACGTCGTTGACATGGCCGAGCACGACGACGCGCGTCGAGGCATCGCAGACTTCGGCGAGGCGCTCCAGCGCGCCAGGGATTTCGTCGGGGCTGAGATTGGTCTCGACGATGATCAGGTTGGGCGTGGGGTTGGACTTGTAGGTTTCGACCGCGCCGTCGATGCCGCCATTGTGGGTGGTGAGCGCCACCTTGGACATGCGCCGGTCATGGATGGCGCTTTCGACCAGTTGGGCCGTCTGGGAATGCTCGCAGAAGGCCTGGATGGTGATGCGCGGAATGAGGCGCGCGCCCGAGGCGATATCGGCTGCCGGCTCTTCGACCTTGGGCTCTGAACTGAGGAAACTCATGAAAGCAAAACTCCTTGACGCCTGCCTCAGTCGAGGACGAAGCCGACCGAACCGCTGAAGCCGCCGCGCATTTCGCCGCTATTGCCGACGCCATACATGGTTTCCAGCTTGCCCAGGAAAATGGCCTCGGCGTCGCTGGCGACCGCCGTGCGATCGGTGGGCACGGGGATGGAATTGGCGGGGCTGGGACCAACCAGATAGGGGGTGACCAGAATGACCAGCTCGGTCTGCTCGGTGCGGTAATCGCGCGAGCGGAACAGGGCGCCCAGGATCGGGATGTCGCCCAGCCAGGGGAACTGCTCGATCTGCTGGGTGGACTTTTCTTCCAGCAGGCCGCCAATCGCCAGCGTCATGCCGCTGGGCAGCTCGACCGAGGTATTGGCCTCGCGCTTGGTAATCGAGAAATCCGCCTGCGGTTCGGAAACCGAGGTTTCGACCTTGAGCGCGATGACCCCATTGGACTTGACCACCGGGGTAAAGCTCAGCTGGACGCCATAGGGCTTGAACAGGACGGTGCGCGTGCGGTTGCCGTTGTCGTCGTCCTCATAGGTGTAATAGGGCATTTCGCCGCCAGCGAGGAACTTGGCGGGTTCGCCGGAAATGGCCGTCAGCGTCGGTTGGGCCAGGACGCGCAGCGCGCCGCGGCCTTCAAGCGCGCGAATGGCCGTGCTGACGGAATTGCCATTGGCACTGAAGCTCGCATCGATGCCGGTGAGCGGGAAGGCATCGGTCAGCAGGCCATTGGCGAATTGCAGCAGATTGGTGGTGCCGACATTGAACACGGCGCCAAGATTGATGCCGAGCTGCTTGGCAACGTCGCGCTTCACTTCGGACACCGTGACCTGCAGCATGACCTGCTGGGCGCCGGCGACATCGAGAATGTTGGCGACGTTTTCCGCGCCGCCGGCAAACTGGGTGGCGACAGCGGTGGCGCGCTCACGGTCTTCGCCGGACAGCACATTGCCTGTGAGCACGATGCGGTTGACGTCGCCGCCCAGGGTCACCGATTCCACGCGGATATTGGAGCCGGGAATGACACGGGCCAGCGCCATCTGCAGGGCGTTGCCGACCTGGGAGGGTTCTTCGATCACCTTGACGTCAAGCACGGCGATGGTGCGGCCCTGATCATCGAGGAAGAAGATATTGGTGTCGCCACCGGTAATGCCCTGGATGAGGGCGCGGGTGCGGGTGCGCATGATGGCGGCGGCCACGCCCGGCTGGGAGACGATGACTTCGGCAGCGCCGGCCGGCAGATCGACCAGAGCGGTCTTGTTGATCTCGACCTCGAACTTGCGCGTGGCGCCGTAGGCTGCGGCGGAGATGGTGACGTGGGTTTCCTCGGCCATGGCGGCGGGAACCATCGGCAGGGCCAGCAGGCCCAGGGCCAGCGCGGAAGCGGCGAGAAGACCGGCAGTGCGGCGGCGAAGCGTGGTGAACTGGTTCATGATCATCTCCGTCCTATTCGGACACCACCTGGGGTTCGATGGACACATAGGGCTGGGCCGCATCGCCTGACGTCTGTGGGTAGAGGTCGGGGCTCATTTCGACCGTCTGCTGGCCGACCAGAGTGGGATTGGTGCCGGCCAGGATCGACTGTTCCTTGCCGAAACGGATGAGACGCACGGTCTGGTTGGAATTGGTTTCGGCCACGGTGGACTTGCTGAAATCGACGACGGAACGCAGGGTCAGCGCCAGTTGGCCACGCGTGGAGGCGTTGATCAGCGTTTCGGCCTGGGCCGGATCGAGCTCGAGCGTGGCAATGGCCGAATTGGCGAAGGTGACGGGCGTGGGCGCCGGCGCGTTAGGATCTTCCTGGCCGCCGCTGGTGCCCATTTCGCCCAGTCGGGTACCGATGGCCAGCACGCGCACATTGGACAGGATGACCTCGGACTGCTGGCCCGCCGGGGTCTGGCGCGTCAGCACCACATCGACGTGGTCATTGGGGACCACGAAGCCGCCGGCGCTGGATTCGGCCGAGACGCTGACCGAGACGCCGCGCATGCCTTCGGAGAGGACAGCCGAGAGATAACCCTGATCGGCACGGACCAGCTTGGCCTCGCGGATCGGCTCGCCGGGGAAGAATTCGAAGCGCGCCACGGCATCCTTGAGATCGGCAGGCGCATCGGGCATGGCCGAGATGGTCACATATTCGGAGCGAACGGCGCCTTCGGGCCAATCCTGCCATTCCAGGTTTGCCGGGCCGAGGCGCTCGCCAAGACCGATAGGCGCCTTGGCGACGAGGATCTGCGTCCTGGCTTCCTGGACCACTTCGGTCTGGACGGCCTGCTGGGGTGCGGGAGCACCACCGCCACGGGTGACGAGAAATGCGGCCAGGCCGCCAGCGACAAGCGCCACAACCAACAAGATGATACGCGCCGGCTTCATGACCCACTCCGGTTGTACGCGGGCGCAATCGGCCCAGTTCCACCGGCGGAACTTTGAACGCAAAGGGTCAAAGTTTGGTTAACCGGAGCTTTTCGGGTGCGGTTAACAATATGTAAATTTTGACATTTTGCCGAAACGGCTCATGCAGACAGCAAAGACGGCACCGTTACTAGTGCAGATTGAGCCTATTACTTGGAGCGATCAGACGGCGAGGCGCTCGAAGATGGCCGAATTGGTGTAGGTGAGCATGCCGGCCAAAGCCAGGGCGATGCCATAGGGCACGCCGGACTTGTTGTCATGCAGGCGTTCGAGCCAATGGTAGCGGGCCAGTAGCGGGCTCAGCGGCAGGCGGCGCAAAGCCAGGATCATGAGGGTCAGCACACCGCCGAGCAGGCCGGCGTAGACCAGGTATGGCAGGGTCAGCCCGAAACCAAGCCACAGGGTGGTGGCCGCCGCCAGCTTGGCATCGCCACCGCCGATCCAGCGCAGGGCAAAGAGCGTGAAGCCGACCGCCAGGACCGCGAGCGCGCAGACGACATGCATGGCGAATTGCTGCAGGGGCAGATTGATGGCGAGGGCCAGCACGCAGAAGCTGGCGACCAGGAACAGCACCAGCTTGTTGGAAATGCGCATGGTCAGCAGATCGGACGAGGCCGCAAACGCCATGGCGGCGGGAAACAGCAGCATCGCAACGATATTCATGGTTCGATTTCCTCTTCACCGGCGCGAAACCTGCAGCGCCAGAGTGCCAACCTGCCGTTAAGAAAGCCCAAATGAAAAGGGAGGAGCGCAAGCGCTCCTCCCTCATATTTCGAAGACCTGTTGGTCTTAGGTCGTGCCACCGCCAGCGGCGGGCGGGGTCACGTCGAGCGCGTTCCCGACGGTCGAGAATACGTCGCGCAGGTTGTTACCGAGGGTCGTAACGGCAAGAATAATGCCGACAGAAATCAGGGCGGCGATGAGGCCGTATTCAATTGCGGTTGCGCCGGACTCGTCCTTGGCGAAACGTGCGAAGATGTTCATTCCCAGGCTCCATTTTCTACGTCATCTAGAGACGTCATCGTTCGACACGTCACACATCGAACAGGGCGGACGCTAGGCCGGAGTCCTTGAAATTGCGTTAATCGACATACGCATCCTTCCGTGAATTGGCCGCAGATTTCCTATATTAATCAGAGTGTTAACGTAATGCGTCGCATTTTACGGACCGCATTCTTGGCCGTATATATTACGCAAAAACCCCCAGGTATTATGGCCATTGGCACAAAATCCGCACTGTAAAGAGTTTTACTGAAGAGCGGGCAAAACCAACTTGTATCGACTGTCATGGGCACTGTTAAAGTGCGTTTGCCAAAAATAAACCATTCGCGTCGAAAATGCCGGTATCGAGTACCAGTATGCCGGAACCGCACCATGCGCCCCATGTTCGCCGCCGCCTTCGCACTCAGCCTGTCGCTTGCAGCAAGCCTGGCGCCGGCACCGGCCATGGCAACCGACGGGGCGCCGATCAACGTCAATGTCAACATGGCGCGCATCCTGCGCATCAATGCCGCGGCCGCCACCGTGATCATCGGCAATCCTGGCATAGCCGACGTGACCATCCAGGACCCACAGACGCTGATCCTGACCGGCAAGAGCTTTGGCCAAACCAACCTGATCGTGCTCGACAATGCCGGCAACCCGATCGCCGATACACTGATCGAAGTGGTGCAGATGCAGGCAGGCGTGGTGACGGTCTATCAGGGACAG